>NZ_JAMXXZ010000004.1:0-171045 GCF_024129285.1 Acinetobacter sp. S4397-1 | reverse complement strand
ATAGAGCTAAAAGACTCGGTTTGAGATTCAATCTAATTGCTGGAATTTATAACTTGGAGCTGAGTAAAAAATGACTTATGAAAGAAATCTATTATATTTCTGGTCTATTTTAAAGTCTATTTCTGGCTCTTATTCACGCGCTGCCAGACACAGAAGTATCAATTGAGTAGTTGATTACAAAACTAGCTATTTATTTGAAAATAAATATTTTTTAAAACCGATTCTCTTTCTATCATGTTCTTTGCTTATTCTTTGCTTCTTTAAAAGTTTCATTTTTTATCCCTAAGAGACTGAATTGAGCCTTTATTCTGGAAAAAAATCATCTGATCATTTTAGCTTAGATACTTGCTTTACACGTCGAGAATAAACTCTTCAGTCTTGTACTACTTTTAAGGCCAATAAAAAGCCCAATATACAATTGGGCTTTTGCTTATTCATCAATTTCGATAGGTTCACCATTTTCAGGCCGTCTGTGCTGCTTCGCATCATCGGCAGGATCAACACTTGATCCATCTTTGGTAATCGTATTGTAGAGCTCATCTTCTTTTTTATCATCAATAAACTCTTCATCTTCAAAATTTAAAGGCTGTTCATCATCCTCGAAATTTAAAGGCCTTTCTTCCTGCTGAATATTCACAGGCATATTTTCATTTTCATCATTTATAGGGTTTTCATCTTCTTTCATGGCCTTTCATCCCTTATTAAAGTTGAAAAGATCATGCTCAAATAGTCAACAAAGTTATTCAATAGAGAAGCTTTAATATTTATGTAAGCTTATATAAAGTTTCTTACTCTAAAAGATAACACTTCATCCTAAAAAATCATTTAAGGAGAACTGTAAAGTAGAAAGATGAACCAGCTTAGCCACAAGCATCGTTACACTAATGTTAGTTTGAGGATCGATCACGATAGCAATTCGATTGGTGCAACAATCCATCGTCACTGGCCGACCCAAGGCAATCATTCGCACAATTTCAGTATATGCCTTTGATTTAATGTCTGTTTGGCTTAATTTCTTTGCTTGCTCGTTGTGTAGTCTGATCTGCTTTACAGGTTTTCATTGGAGTTGAATGCTATGGTGTCTCATTTTCAGGAGTGTGAGCACAAGTTGTTCAAAGGGGCACTGAAAAAAACAAACAATATCGGATTAAGCCTGTTCACCTATTTTGCATAAGTTCTGTACTTCATATAAAGGCAGGTAGAGCAATCAGAATCAAAACCATTGCAATATTTGTAAAACGTAGGGAAAATTAGAGGCGCTGCTATAAAAAACCTCAAGATGAGGAAAACTCGTCACCTTAAATAATCCGCCCTTTGCTCGATAGAAATTTTATTGTTGTTTTTCTTTAAACTTGCAAGAAAAATACAATACAATACGTATCATTACACTTAAATATAATTCTTTTTTCATGCTAATTTATAAATTTAGAAAGCGCCTCGATCTGAATTTAAGAAAGTTAATACTTTTATTAGCGATTTTTAGTGTCTCTACACTTTTTATTATTTCTCTAATTATCAGCTATCAGATTGTCACAAACCAGCTGATCAGTAACTCACTGGCCTTAAACTCGAATTATGCCAATAAAGTATCTTTAAATACCAACAACTACTTTAAAAACATGCTGCTTGAGCTTGAGTACAGCTCTAAAGTTTTAAGTCAAAACTTCGATAACCATGAACTGAGAGAGAGTGAAACCAACCGGTTAAAATATCAGTCTGATCATTATAATAGCGTGGTCATTAGTGATCCTCAGGGAAGGCTGATTAACTATTCCCCAAATGTACTTAATATTGATAAAAATAAAATACAGAATACTCCTGGGGTATTAAATTCCCTAAATAAAAAATCAGCCTATATTTCCTCGCCTTATTATTCTGTTAAAAATAATATGATTGTATTTATTTCTCAGCCTATTTTTGATGGCTCAAATGCTTATAAGGGCTTTATTGGTTCAGCCATTTATCTCAGAGAGAAGAATATTATTAATAAAGTTTTAACAACGAATCATAATTATAAAAATAGCTATATTTATGTGATTAACCATAAAAATGAAATTATTTTCCATCCTGATGCGAATAGAATCGGGCAGACGGCAACAGGTAATACTGGCATAGACTATATGCATAGCAATAAAAATGGTCAGATCCGTTTAATCAATAGTCAAGGCATAGATAATCTGGCTGGCTTTTCCCATATTCCGGTTACAGACTGGATTGTGGTATCGCAACAGCCTACTCATGAATTGCTCAAACAGGCAAATTCGATACTTTATAAACTGGCAGCGGCCTTCTTTTTCTTCTATGTACTCATATTTTATATCGTCTGGAAATTATCGAATTATATTGCCTCACCTTTAAATCAACTGGCCAATATGGCAGGTTTATTAAATCAGCCTGAAATAAGCTCCAAAATTAAAGAGATCAAGCCTTGGTATTATGAGGTCACCAAATTTAAATTTTCCCTCTTGTCCAGTATGCGAAAATTTTCCCAGCAAATTACCCAGATGGATAATCATATTAATACCGATCCTTTAACCGGGCTGATGAACCGCCGTGGAATGAATGACTTCATTACCCAAAAAATAAATACCGCTACCCCTTTCTCGATACTTCTGATTGATGTCGATCATTTTAAAAAAGTGAATGATACCTATGGTCATGATCAGGGAGATATTGTTTTAAAGCAGGTTGCCAGTCTGATGCAACAAAAATTTCGGAAAGATGATCTATGCTGTCGATATGGCGGTGAAGAGTTTATCATTATTATACCAAACAGTAATCCGCAACAGGTTTATGAAAGTGCCGAGCGCTTCCGTAAAGAAGTCGAAGCGCATAAAATTGACAATATCGGCAATATAACGATTTCTATAGGGATTGCGTCCTGGCCACTTAGTTCTAATAATATGCAGGAAGTTTTTAAAATAGCTGATAACAATTTATATAAAGCTAAAAATGAGGGACGCAATTGTGTATGTTTCTGATTTTATATGTTTGGTCTTTTCTGCTTCATAAATGGAAGATTTATTTATATCCAAATATTTGTAATATGATCATCAGCATTGAACAATACAATGCTGATGATCATAGAATACTTAGTAGTAGGTTGCTCTCTTTTTCGAAAAGCGTTCGAGCTGCTTTAAGAAGCCTTCAAAATAATCTTTTTCTTTTTCCTCGCTCCGATAACCCGCATATAAAGTACGACGCAAACCTGCAGGTGCTACACAATCCAAACGACGTGAAGTTACCCAGCCCTTCTGCTCGTATTCATTGACCACCCAATCTGGCAACGCTGCAATACCCCGGCCGCTGGCCACCAGCTGAATAAGCATTTGGGTCAAATCCGTGGTACGAATCTGCTTGGGTAAAATATTGGCAGGAATAAAAAGACGCGACATGATGTCCAGACGGTGCTTATCGACAGGATAAGTCACCAGAGTTTCTTCAGCCAGCTCTTGTACCGTAATCTCTTTTGCGCGTACCAAGGGATGCGTATTGGAGAGCACCAGCCGGGATTCATATTCAAAAATTGGAAAATATTCGATCCCTTTGAGTGCAATCGGATCGGCGGTAATCAGCAGATCAAACTCCCCGGTCTGTAATAATTCATGCGGATTCGCCTCAAAACCTGAAGCAAAATCCAGATCGACGTCAGAATATTGCATACGGTATTGATTCAATAAAGGCATTAACCAGTCAAAACAGCTATGACATTCTGAAGAGAAAATGATTCTTCCGGTCTGCCCATGCACAATACGGCTAATATCACTCTGAGCAATTTGCACTTGTGGAAGAATTTCATCAGCCAGTTTCAGCAACCGCTGCCCAACATTAGAAAAACTCACAGGGCGACTACGGCGGTTAACCACTTCGACGCCAAACCATTGATCAAGCTCACGCAACTGATGCGATAGAGCCGATGGGGTTAGGCACAGGTCCCCCGCTGCTGCAACGAGCGACCCATGCTCTCGTAAAGCGGTCAGTGTTTTTAAATGTCGTAGTTCTAGCATGCGTAATACCCAAAATATAAAAATGGCTTATTCCATTCCGGAAATAACTGAGCCCTTCCAATCTGGTTTAATTTAAATCATCTTAATATAAAATCAATGAATTTTTCTCACTTTAAATAATGGGATGATAGTTTTAATAAAATCTCTCCGGTTTTAAACAGCAGCTATCGCATGATCACACTAATCCCTATTCAGGGTTATCCCTACATCCATATTAAATATGTGCTGAAATTTACCCAAGGACCATACTGATTCGCCACAGAAAACCTCAATCCAAGCCTGATCTTTTTATAAAACAAGTTATTCATCTGAAGTGAAATATCCAGGCATCCCCCAAATGCATATATTACCTAACGAGGTACAGGACATGAACAGCCATTCTGCTTAGGGCAGCACACAGTAAAATAGAAGACTCAGGACAATTCTAGAATCATCCTGAGTATGGTGATTTCATTTTTTCATAGACTGGTCATCAGGCATCACGATTTTGTCTGGAATGATTCATCCAGCGATACAGTACCGGTAACAACACCAATGTCAGTAAAGTAGAGGAAATAATTCCGCCAATCACCACTGTCGCTAGCGGTCTTTGTACTTCGGCCCCTGTACCGGTAGCCAGTGCCATCGGCACAAAACCCAGTGAGGCAACACAGGCAGTCATCAGTACTGGTCTGAGCCTTAAAATTGCCCCCTGCCATACCGCTTCATGCAAGGAATATTGTTCCCTTAATTCCTTGATAAAGGTCAACATGACCAGCCCATTCAACACTGCAACCCCAGAGAGGGCAATAAAGCCAATTCCTGCTGACATTGAAAGGGGAATATCGCGCAGCCATAAAAACAGTACGCCGCCTGTCAAAGCAAATGGAACACCGGTAAACACCAGCAGACTTTCCCTGACGTTGTGAAAGACGGCCATAAGTAAAATAAAAATCGTAATTAAGGCCAATGGAATTACGATTTGCATTCGGGCCTTGGCTGAAGCCAGATTTTCAAACTGTCCACCATATTCAATCCAGTAACCGCTGGGCAAATTGTATTCTTTGAGCCGGGCTTGCAGCTCAGAGACAAAAGAACCTAAATCACGGCCTTCAACATTTGTTGTGACCACAATTCGACGTTTACCATTTTCCCGACTGACCTGATTAATGCCTTCAATGGTTGAAACCTGTGCAATATCAGAGAGCACAATACTGCCCCCATTGGCAAGTTGTAAGGGCAATTGCGCAACAGCTGCGACATTACGCTCCTGATCACTCAGGCGGATGACAAAATCAAAGCGGCGGTCTCCTTCCAGAATCTCTCCGACACTGCGCCCACCAATACTGGCAGCCACCACATCCTGAATAGATCTGACACTGAGTCCATATTGGGCAGCCAGAGCTTTATCAATTTCAATATTGAGTAAAGGCAGGCCTGAGGTTTGCTCCACTTGCACTGCGCTACTGCCTGCAATCTGCTGAATAATTTTGGCGATTTTTTCAGCTTCGCTATTGAGCAGCTGCATATCATCACCAAAAACCTTCACTCCGACATCACTACGCACTCCAGAAATCAGCTCATTAAAACGCAGTTCAATCGGCTGAGAAAACTCGCTGTTATTTCCCGGTAGTGTGGCAAGATAAGCGACCATGCGAGTTCTCAGCTCATCAATGGTCTCTTTCGGATCAGGCCATTCTTCATGCGGTTTCAACATGATATAGCCATCGGAAATATTCGGTGGCATCACATCGGTAGCCACCTCAGCTGTACCGGTACGGGCAAATACCGTTTTAATTTCCGGAAAATTTTTCAGTAACAGTTTTTCGGTATTTTCCTGCATGCGCAAGGATTCTTCCAGCCCCGTACTCGGTGAGCGTAACTGCTGTACGGCAAAATCCCCTTCGCTTAATTGTGGTGCAAACTCGCTGCCAATTTTAGTGGCAAGCAAACCCGTCAGTACCAACAGGCAAATCGCAAAGGTCAACACCACGGCCTTATAGTGATAAGCACCATCCAGCACGTTTTGATAGCGGGTCTTGAGCCAGATCATCCAGCGGCTTTCTGTTTCCTGAATATCTCCCTTTACCCATAGCGCCACTGCCGCAGGTACAAAAGTAATGGACAGGATGATGGCAGCCACCAGCGCCAATACCACCGTTAAAGCCATAGGATGAAACAGTTTTGCTTCTACACCACTTAAAGCAAAAATCGGCAGATAGACCACCAAAATGATTAACTGGCCAAAGATCAGGGGACGGCGTGCCTGTCGTGCCGCCAGAAAAACTTCCTTAAAGCGTTCACTTTGACTAAGAGGACGTTTGAGCAGTTGCTGGGCATGGGCCAAGCGGCGAATACAGTTTTCAACAATTACCACGGCTCCATCGACAATGATGCCAAAATCAAGAGCGCCCAGACTCATCAGGTTGGCACTGATATTTTTTTGTGCCATCCCGGTTAAGGTAAACAGCATCGACAATGGAATAACGCAGGCGGTAATTAAAGCTGCTCGAATATTTCCCAAGAACAGAAACAGGATGATGATGACCAGAATGGCCCCTTCCAGCAGGTTTTTCTGTACGGTCTGAATGGCTTTTTCAACCAGTGTGGTACGGTCATACACCGTTTCAATACTGATCCCTTTAGGCAGGCTGCTCTGCACCTCCTGAATCTTGGCATGCACCGCCTGAGAAACCGTCCGGCTATTTTCTCCCATTGCCATCATGGCAATGCCCAGCACCGTTTCCTCACCATTATAAGTGGCGCCACCGGTTCTTAAATCATGTCCAATAGCTACCTGGGCAATATCTCCGACCCGAATCGGATCGCCATTTGGGCTGGCGATCATGGTATTTTCAATATCAGAGAGTTGGTTGAGTGTACCCGGTACACGTACCGTCAACTGCTGCCCATTGTCCTCAATGAATCCAGCTCCCCGGTTTTCATTATTCTCCTGCAATGTTTGCTGAAGCTGGTCTAATGAGATTTTCAGCTGCTGCATACGGTTCAGATCAGGCGACACCACATACGTTTTTTCAAAGCCGCCTATGCTGTTGATCTCTGCAACACCCTGCACACGCTGCAATTGAGGACGCACAATCCAGTCCTGAATCTCGCGTAAATCCATCGCCGTATATGCACTTCCATCCGGCTTTCTGGCATTCGGGTCGGCTTTAAGTACCCATTGATAAATCTCTCCCAGACCTGTGGAAACGGGAGACATGGTCGGGGCAATTTGCGCAGGCAGTTCAGACTGGACTTCCTGTACCCGCTGGTTGATCTGCTGACGGGCCCAATAAATATCGGTGCCATCTTTAAAAACGACAGTAACCTGCGATAAGCCATAACGCGAAATGGAACGGGTCAGTTCCAGATCAGGAATCCCGGCCATGGCATTTTCAATGGGATAAGTAATCCGCTGTTCGACTTCAAGCGCCGTAAACCCATTCGCCTGAGTATTGATTTGAACCTGGGTATTGGTAATGTCAGGTACCGCATCAATTGGTAATTTCTGATAGCTGTAAATCCCGACTGCAATCCAGGTACAGGCAAAGAGAATGACCCAAATGGCATTTTGAATCGAGAACTGGATGATTCGTTCAAACAGTCCTTCTGCTTTGGGCAGATCAGAATTAGTGTTCATGGCCTGCCTCATCTTTTTCCAGTTCAGATTTCAGCAAGAAACTGCCTTGGCTAATATACTTTTGCCCTTCACTCAGACCCGAAATCACTTCCAGCCATTCGCCATCACTGGAAACTTGTCCAAGTACGACGTGCTGGACCTTTAAATGCACCTGATCTTTTTCTTGCGACTCAACAATGAAAATACTGTCCTCGCCTTCAATCTGTTGCAGTGCAGATTTTTGAATACGCAACGCAGTTTTTGCAGATGGTTCGCTAATCAGCACATTCACCAGGACATTCGGCCGCAGTTCGTCAGCTTGGACATTCAGCTTGGCGCGTACCACCAGACGCCCGGTTTGCACATCGGCTTGAGGGCTTAAGCTTTGAATGACGGCGGTATAGCTTTGCTCGGAGCCATTGCTCTTAAAAGCAATCGTTTGGCCTGGTTGCAACTGGCCTGGAAACTGATTTGGCAGATTAAATTCAAGCCATAAGTCTTTTAACTGTTCAATCACAAATAACTGGTCGGCCAGCTGGACATTTTCACCGACCACAATATCCTTCTGGCTGATCACGCCCGAGATTGGTGCTCGAATCAGAAAACGGCCATTATTATTGCCACTTGCGCCCAAGGCATTTAAACGTGCCTTGGCAGATTGCACACTAATCTGGGCCTGACGATAGGCACTTTCGGCACGCTGGTAATCCTGTTTTGCTGATATTCCCTGTGACCAGAGCTGTTGTTCACGCTGATATTCCTGACGGGCCAGTTCGAGGGTAGCTTCCGCCATTCTCAGATTCGCCTGCTGGTCGATCAGCTCAGGTACAGAAAGTACCGCCAGTATTTGCCCTTTTTTTACATTCTGTCCTAAAGCTACATTTACCTGCTCGACATGACCACTAAAGTTCGGAGAAATATGTGCCTGCTGGTCGGTATTGACCACCAACCGGCCCGGCAATGTAGTCAGCTTTTCAACTATCCCGGTGGATACCACCGCAATTTTCAGGCCTTGTTCGGCCATTTGCTGGGCGGTCAGCTGTATTGCCCCATGTCCGCCCTCCTCTGCATGCGCTTCATCAGAATCCTCTGCATGCGCATGTTGACCATGATCTTCCTCATGCGCATGTGGATCAGAGGGAGTATTTTTGCTGTTAAACCAGATCGCGATGCCGACCAGAATCGTCACCCCAATCAAAATCACAATCATGAGAGGCTGGGATAATTTTCCATTTTGCTTCATGTTCATTTTATCGCGCCCCTGCATTGATTAAATTTTGTGATACGGCAATGGCATTTTTATTCAGCTGGGTATGAGCATCTGAACGGCTGATCTCCTCATAGCTGGTGCCGATACTGAGCGCCTCAGCAGTCAGGGCACTTTGCCAGGCCTGACGCAGAATCTGTAATTGTCCTAAACGGAGGTTTTGCAGCTGAGTAGTCGCCTGCTGGACATCTGTAGTAGATAGTTTTCCTGCCTGAAAACCTTGCAAGGTACGGCTGTGAACTTTACTTGCCAAGGCAATCTGTTCAGTCGTTGCATCAAACTGACTGCGCAAGCCTTTCAGCTGATGCATGCCATTGGCAATATCCAGGATTTGCTGCTTCAGCTCCTGTTGTTGCTGTTGATTGAGCAAGATCTGTTGCTGCTGGGCCATAGGAATCGTATATTGCTGACGATTAAAAATATTCAGCGGCACATCAACGCCCAGTACTAAAACCGTTTCATTATTTTCATCCGGCGACTTGCTACGATTCATTCCCACATTCAAGGTCGGGTTCGGACGCGCCTGCACTTTTAAATTTTCAATCTGATTGTTCGACTGCTGGAGATTCAAGGCATACAGCTTTTCCAGCCAGCCTTCTGCAATATAACGCTGTACCACTTGCTCACTGTGCTCCGGCCAAGGCCCCCCCTTTTTATTCGGCTGAATAGCTGCGGCCGTTTCTCCCCACAAATTAGAGAGCTGACGCTCAGCCACCTGCTGATTCAAAAGCGCTTGCTGATACAGCCGTTTTACATCTAGCGCTTCAATCTGGGCACGTTCAAAATCGACCAGTGCAATACTGCCCGCCTGATAACGCTTCTGGGCACTGTCCAGATTAGCTTTACTTACGGTTAATTGTGAGGCATAGACAGACTGTTCAACCTGAGCAAGCAGCAATTGTGACCAGGCAAATTTCACAATCAGCTGGCTTTGTGCTTGCCATAATTGCTGCTGTAACTGGATTTGCTGATTTGAGGTCTGTGCCATACGCTGCTTCAGCTTACGCTCGCCAAAAAGGTCTAGCGGCTGGCTGATGCCAATACTGAACTCCTGCTCCTGATCTGAACCAAATCCGGACTTTTCGAGGCTTAAACTTGGATTTTGCCATAAGCGGCTTTGCTGAATATTCAGTTTAGAAACTTGCTGGCCTTGTTGCCACAACTGATCCTGAGCCTGATAGTTTTGTACTTTTGCTAAAGCCGATTCAAAACTGTTGACCGTTTCAGCAGAACTATACTGCACGCAGACTGCACAGACAGCGACCACCAGATAACGGCTCAAGAATGCCATTTTTTGTAAAGACATAGTTTTCCCACTTATTGAAATAATAACAGTGGTGGGAATATTTTAGGCTACCCCACCTTTAGCGGGGAAAATTCGGGAGGCGGGCTTTGCTGAAAAAGATCCGGTGCCTGATAGCTGTTTTTCCAATAAAACTCGGGAATTACCTGAGTCTCGAACACGGGCAAAACAATCATAACTTTTGCATCTTGCACCAATAAATGTGTCATCGACGGTAAATGATCCTGATGATCTTCACCCAGTTCAAAATCGTTCCCGATTTGCTTTAAATGATCTAGCTGCGAATGATACAAATGTTGTCGGTTATCACTGGTACACAAAGTATTTTGATGGTGACCGAAATGATAACGCTGTAGCGATGCCTGTTCTTCATGGGCACAAAAGGCTGCTGCCACATTCCAAAGACTTTGGAACATGAACAATCCAACCAAGACTGTAATCCATGTTGCAAGACGCATAAGAAAGCCAGATAAAGCGATTCATCTGCCATTATAGAGCCTATCCTCTGTCTATCAAGACTTTACTCCATTCAATTTAGATAGAGTAAGTAGCTTAACTCACCAAAATACTCGGATTGGCTGAATATTTTCATACCTGCTGGATTATAAACAAGCCAGCTCTGGAGCGGACTTACACTGCCTGTTCAAAGCTCCATCAGACCTGTCAATCATCCAGGTTGATCAGGCTCAATCCTGGATTTTTGTAGTTTACCTGCTCTGAAATTTCAAACCAAAATAGCCCTTATCTTGCTCACGCTGATCCAGCAACCAGCTACCGACTGTTTCGATTGATGACTTTATTTCTCAAAGATTTCTTTTAAATCACGGGGCATGCCTTGGGCAGATTTAAACTCTCCTTTACTATCGCGCCAGACCATAGACGGCGTTGAGAAAAACCCATATTTCTCCATCAAGCCTTCATTAAAGTCAATTTTTTCTGCAATCTCTTTAGGAATGCTGCTCGCCGGTTTCAAGCGATTCTTAGCTTTGTCCGCATTCATCTTGGCAAACACGGCGGCCGGATCTTTGGACTTCAACAAGGTGGCAATCTGAGCTCGACTTTCTTCACGGATCACCCCGACCTGGATATGACGTAACTGGACTTTGCCGGATTGAACCCATGGACGTGCCTCTCGCCAAAGTTGATAACAATAAGGACAATTAGGATCTGAAAATACATAGACAATACGTGGCGCTGTTTTTTGTCCATCCTGAATCCAGGTGGCTTTTTCCAGAGTCTTCCACACATCATCCAGAACCGCCTGTTTGGCATGTTGATTCATGGCTTCAATCGACAGGTTTTCTCCTTTGGCATTATATAAATCACCCTGGATGTAATATTTCTGGTCATTAGAAATAAATACCGTTCCAGGATGCTGATTGCTATGCCCGACCCAACCGGTCATACCGCTGGGTGCAGGAATTTGCTTCACAAACTGAAAGCCTTCCTGCGTAATCTGTGTTTTAAGATCTGTCGCGGCTGAAGCAAAGGCTGTACTGCTTGCGAGCAATATAAAAATAAACGTGCGTTGTGTCAGTCTCATCATAAAATTCACCCGGTCAAGTTAAGGTTGTAGAGAAATTTTGCTTAAATAGTGCTGCAACATTGCAGGACTTAACTCCCCCATATGCCGTTCTACCAGCTGGCCCTGTGCATTAAAGAACAAGGTACTAGGCAAGCCGAACATATTCAGCTGTTGAGGCAGCTCCCCATATGGATCAAGTAATACATGCTTAAAATCAAGCTGATAACGTTTTAAATAATCACGGACTGTGACGCCATCTTCACCCTGATTCAGCATGATAAAATGAATGTCAGGATATTGATCATGGGCCTGCTGTAAAACCGGCATTTCTCGATGACACGGCGGACACCAACTGGCCCACATATTAATCACCGTAGGCTGTCCGGCGAACTGCTGGAGTGCGATCGGCTCTGCTGTTTCCCCGGTTTGATTCAAAGAAGAAAAGCTTAAATCCGGGAAGTGTGTTTCCTGTTTCACACTGGCTTGCAGCGCTATACCTGTACCTAAAAGCAGCGTAAAAATAAAGATAAAGCTCAGCCTTGAGGTATAAGCCAAACCTTTATTTTTCCAGAAAAACCAGCCCAATCCGAAGATAGCACCGCCAATTAAATGAAATCCCTTGTCCTGAATTTTAAAGATGTCGATCAAGGAGGTGGAATACGCATCCCAATGTAGCATGATAAAAACCATTCGTGCTCCGATCAGCCCGATCAACACACTGGTCCATAAGGAGTCCTGAAACACCTGAAAGATCGCTGGGTTCCAATTCAGTTTCCGGCTAACCAGATGAGCGACAATCGACACTCCAAGTAGGGCGACTAAAAGAATGATCAGTGTCCAGGGCAACATCAACGGACCAAGATGTAAGGCTTCAGAAGAAATCATGGCTGCCCTCCTGCCTGAAGCTGTTTTAATCGTGTCAGTAGCTGCTCTGCACTAAATGTGCCGGTCAGTCGAAGTCTGCGCTGCTCCTGCTGCGAAGCATCCAGCATGATCATGGTCGGCGGCCCCAGAATCTGCCACTGTTTTAATATTTCATCCTGACTTGGATGGTAATGAGTGAGATCCAACTTAATCCTCACAATATCCTGCAGCGCCCTCTGTACATCTTCACGTGGTAACACTTCATGCTCAATAGGCTGACAGGCTACGCACCAGTCGGCATAGACATCAATGATGACAGCTTGTCCTTGAGACTGGACAAGTACGCGGCTCAGCTCCTCTGCCGTGCTCACCTTCTGCCATTCCAGTACGCGTTCTGCCTGAGTGATATTAAGCTGGGCAACAGCCTGATTAAACTGCCAAATACCTCCGACAGCAAACAGAAGACTTAACACCGCCACTATGGTTTTCGGAATTGCCCGTGATAAATGAGGCAGCATTTTCAGCAGGCAATAGCCTGCAAGTAATAACAGGGTCAAGCCCAACAGGCTGAAGTACACCACTCCCGGAATGAAGGGACGTATAAAATAAATCGCCAGAGCCAGCATCACAAAACCAAAGCTGAATTTAAGACGATCCATCCATACACCGGGTTTAGGTAAATATTTTGACCCAAATACTGAAGCAATAAATATCGGCAAGCCAAGACCCAGGCCAAGCACAAATAAATAGCTGGCGCCCATCACAGGCTGACTCAACTGAGAAACAAATAACAGGGCTCCGGCCAACGGCGCACTCATACAAGGGCCTACAATCAAGGCCGCGATCACGCCCATCAAGAAGGCACCCAACAATGTGCCGCCCTTTTGACGCTGCTGCCACTGGTCCAGACGCTGTAACAACCCCTGTGGCAAGGACAGTTGAAATGCCCCGAACAAGTTAAAGGCAAACAGAACAAAGAGAAGAGCAAAAAAGCCAATGAATGCCGGACTTTGGAACCACCGCTGGAAGCTATAACCTAATTGCGCCACTGCCAGTCCCATTAACGCATAGACAATTGCCATACCTACAACAAAAGCACCTGCAATCAATGCCGCCCGGTAACCGGTTTTACGCTGAACCAGAATTCCCGAAAGAATAGGAATCAGAGGCAAGGAACAGGGTAGAAAAGCCAACAGGATGCCGAGCCCTAAAAACACCAGTAAATTAATTAACAGATTCTGGCTCGAAAGCAGGCTAAAAAAGAACTGGTCATTATTCCATTGAGATTGCATGGGGCTTGTGGCCTGATCAGCCGGTGTCTGAAGTTCTGTCTGAGGGCTGATTTCACTTGCGGCCGGTGTTAGCGTTTTATCAGTGACTGGTTCAGTCTGCGGTAGCAAGACCGGAATTTCAGATATTTCTTCGATATCTTTATTACTTAAATTTTCTGCTGCTGGCGCTGGTTTTTTTTCTTGAGCCAGTCCCGGTTCAGCGGCTGGTTCAGGTTGCAACACAGCATTAGCAGTAGAGTCCAGATTTAACAGCTTTTTGGTTTCAGTGATTCTCTGGGCCGGCAACAACCCTTCAGCATCAGTTTGAATCGTGCTGCGTTGTACCGGATAACATAAGCCGCTTTCTGCACAACCTTGCCACTGAATACTCAGCGTTTGCTGGGGCTGTACTTTAATCTGCGTTTTGACTTGCCCATAATGTACTGGAGTCAGACCAAAATTGGGATCATCCTTATCTTGAGGTGCCGGCAAATCCAATTTGAGCGGTGTTTGCCCCTGACTGACTTTCAACTGATCATGATAAAGATAATAACCATCCGCAATCTTCCAGGTGAGTTCGGCTTTATCCTGGCTGGTCGATACCGCCTGGAACTGAAAAGCTTGATCAGGCGGCAGATAGTCAGCATAGGCACTATTTAGTCCTATGCACACCATGATCCAAAATACGCTGCAAATCCAAGCCATCATCCCTATCTCGTTTCATTTCATCACGGCCATTATCAGGAATCTAAAATTAAGGGAGCATTAACAGGCAGAATCATTTATAAAATAGACACAGTATCGGAAGGAAAGAGTATGTTCGTCGTCCTGGTCGAAGATGATCCCTATATTGCGCAGAGTATTTGTGCAGCTCTGGATTTTTTAAATATTTCTGTAGAGCACGTCAGTACAGCACGTACAGCGGATTATTTTGTCCGCCATAGCGCCGTAGATCTGTGTCTGCTCGACTTGGGACTGCCGGATCAGGATGGCCTGGAGTTACTAAAACAGTGGCGCCAAGACCAGATTCATCTACCTGTGCTCGTGCTGACAGCACGTTTACATACTCAGCAATGTGTAGAAGCCTTAAACCTGGGCGCTGATGACTATCTGACCAAGCCTTTTGAGCTGGATGAACTGATTGCCCGTATCCATGCCCTTAGCCGGCGCCATCGGGGCTTTTCATCGAATATCTTGCAGTTTGCAGACCTCAGCTTGAATCGCGATACCCAGGAAGTGTTCTATCAGCAGCAGGCCATTCAGCTGTCCAGACGTGAATACAGTTTACTGGAGACCCTGATGAGTCATCCCAACCAGATTCTGAAAAATGAGCAGCTACTGGATAAACTCTATGGTTATCAGGACAGTATTGAGAGCAATGCCTTAAATGTGCATATTTACCATCTGCGTCAAAAATTAAATGCTGATTTTATCCAGACCATCCGTGGTGTGGGTTATATGTTTAAAGCTCCCGGGGAAAGCTGATGCGTAGCTACAGTTTGAAATGGCGTCTGGTCATCAGCTTATTACTGGTCTTTTTGTGTTTATGGAGTATCGTTTTTGCCTGGCTGTATATTGACCTGCAAAAACGCCTGCAAGAGACGCTGGATCAACGCCTTTCTGCATCGGCACATATGGTGGCGCGCCTGATTCAACAACTTCCCATACAAGCCATTCATCATGAACTGATACAGCAACCCAATAAATCGGCAGATGCTGAAAACCTGATTGCCTGTGAAGTGTCTCTGTTCAGCTCGGATATTTCAGTGGGCCAGCAGGTTTTGGCCAAAACCCGGGGAGCGCCTGCCAACCTGAGCCAACAGCCGTCTGGATTCAGCACCTGGCAATCTGGCGGCATTGAATGGCGCAGCTATGTACTGCGTAAAGGTGATATACAGATTGTCGCCGCTGAGCGCATGTTCCTGCGTGAATCCTTGTTACAGCAGATTTTACGATCCGTACTTATTCCCCTGATGCTTTCCTTATTGATCAGTACCATCCTGATTGTACTGATTATTCGCAGGGAATTTAAAAGCCTAGATGACATCGCCCAGCATTTAAGTCAAAAGAATTTAACCCTGACGGCGGCAACCCAATATTTAACCGATCTTGACCCTAGACATATTCCGCATGAAGTACAGCCTTTCGTCGACAATTCAACACAACTGATTCAAAAGCTGCATCATAGTCTGGAAAATGAAAAAGTCTTTACGGCCTATGCCGCCCATGAATTACGCAGTCCTTTAACTGCCATTAAAACCCATGTCCAGCTGGCCCAGTTGATGGCACAGCACGAGGCATCGCCCAAGTTACAGCAAAATTTACAGCAGGCCGATACCAGTATCCGCAGATATGCCGAGCTTCTGGAGCAGCTTTTAACGCTTTCTTCTCTAGAACACAATAAAATAGAAGAATTAGGCTCAACAGAAGTAGCAAGCGTATTAAGACAAGTTATTCAAGACCTGCAACCAGCTTATCCTGCGCTTCAGAAAAGCCTGAATATCGACTGGGAAAGCCTGACCAGCATTCAGCTGCCAGACTTTGCCTTATATACGGTTTTAAAAAACCTGATGGAGAATGCGGCTTTGCATGCACATGCCGATGTTATTTCTATATCTATGCAAGATAAGTCTATTATTTTTAAAGATAATGGCAGTATATTGGATCAAACTGAAATGGAGAATCTGGGACAGCGCTTCTGGCGTAAATCTTCCCAGCAACCCGGTCATGGCTTAGGTCTGTCTTTGGTTAAAACGCTCTTAAGAAAATATCATTACCATCTGGAATTTCAGGCTGCTCAGCCACATGGTTTAATGGTTAAATTAAGTCCATTGTCTGACTAAATACCTGATCAGAAAAAGCTCAGGATTTAGGTCTGATCAATTGCAGAGATAATGAAGTACACATTCATTCTGAAGATGAGCAGCGAGAAACTGATCAGCAAGACTATTTTTGCATTTTTCCACGCCCGTACTTAATATGCCGCTTCTAGCAATTAATATTAAAAAGCCTAATGCTTTATCTTCTTAGCATCATACTTCTGCTCTTTCTTATCCATTACTACAGACTTCACCAGACGACCTCGATAACCAGTGAGTTTCTTCTATATCTGTTTATTTTTCTTATCATAATCTGCATCAGAAGTGCCTGGCGTGTTCTGACTTAAAAAATGCTTAGCACCATCCAAAATCCATGCCTGACATCACAACACGGCGCGAATAGAATGCATGTATATGACAAACCAACACGATGATATTCTGGGTATAGTCTTTTCACCTCACTAAAGCCGGTTTTAATTATAGGTATAGTCAAGGCACTAAGAGTTTAAGCACAGATAAAATGACTTTTAGAATCGGTTTCCCCTCAAACATCTAACCTAATCTGTGATTGCTATTTTTATAGGCTCTAAGCACGGCCTTTATATGCTCTCACCATCTGATCGCTGATATCTTCTGGATAACAAAGCGGCTTATACCCACCCGCCCGGTTATAAGCACTACGCTTACCGCATCGACTCCCATTTTTTGCAGTATTGTATGGACAAGGACAATTTCCTGGATAACTTTCAATCGATTGCTGAATCATTTTTTGCTTAATCGCTTCAGTACTTTGTCCATTTTGTTTCGCTTCCGCCCCAAAAGCCAAACATAGTCCTAATAAAACTAGAATTTTTTTCATCATATTCACCTCTTAGACAGATTCTATACAGAGTGAATACTTATGTGAATTATTGACTTTTAAGTATTTCTTTAATTCATTAAAGTCATCTTTGAAACCATAAAAAAACCCGCCATATATTAGCGGGTTGTTTCTCAAAACAGTCCTGTCTTATAGACGAACCAATTCCACAATTTTTTCAGCCAGTTCTTCAACCGCTTCTTGAACATAAGTCACATCAGCGCCTTCGCTCACTTCAGTGATAACCACCACACCCGTTTCACGAAGCAGCGCAACCTGCTCTGCGGTTAAACCTGATTTGGCAATAGCCACCACACCTTGTTGAATTAACAGGCTTTCCAGGGCTTGGGCACTTTCCAGAGCTTGGGCGGATACAGATACTATCGCAGGCTTCTGCCCTAGACGTGCAGCACGATCTTCAGCAGTAACAGGATTGGTATGAACTACCCATTCAACCGCTTCCTCAACCATGCCGGCACCGACAGTTACGTTGCTTAAACGGTCAATAAAGATAAACGAACCGGTATGACGACTGTCCTGATAACGGTCAAAGACCACAGGCGCATCAAACTCGATGACGACATCGGCAATCGTATTCAGATTAAGCTGCTCTACCTGAGTTTTTTCCAGCGTATTCACGTCCACACGGTAATTAATCTGTTCCACTTTGGCAGGAACGATTTGTGTACCCAGCTTTACATTATAAAGCTTGCCCTTTACCAAAGGCTGATCATTCATCCATACCACAGAAGCACGAACTGAACGTGATGCCAAAGGTGTATCCCCTGCTTTGACCAGCATGTTGCCACGAGAAATATCAATCTCGTCATTCAGCGTCAAAGTAATGGCCTGACCTGCAAAGGCACGTGGCAAGTTACCATCAAAAGTCACAATTTCTTTTACCGTCGACTTTTTACCCGACGGCAAGGCAACAATCTCATCCCCTACTGCGACTTCACCGAGCGCGATTGTACCGCAGAACCCGCGAAAATCCAGATTTGGACGATTGACATACTGTACAGGTAAACGGAATTCCTGTTTGTCTGCCTGATGAGAAACCTCCACCGACTCAAGCGTCCCCATTAAGGTCTGCCCGGTATACCACGGTGTGTGTTCAGACTTGTTCACCACGTTATCGCCATTCAAGGCCGAAATTGGGGTAAATACGATATTCGCCGGTTTGCGATCCCCTAACTGATTCACAAAGCTGGTGTATTCGGCCTGAATCTCGTTGAAACGTGCTTCAGAAAACTCCACCAGATCCATTTTGTTAATGGCAACAATAATGTTCTTAATACCAAGCAGGCTGGCAATAAAGGTATGACGGCGCGTCTGGGTCTGTACGCCATAACGGGCATCAATCAGGATAATCGCCAGATCCGCAGTCGACGCACCAGTCGCCATGTTACGGGTATATTGCTCATGTCCCGGCGTATCCGCGATGATGAACTTACGCTTTTCAGTCGAGAAATAACGGTAGGCCACATCAATGGTAATGCCCTGCTCACGCTCAGCTTGCAGGCCATCAACCAGCAAAGCCAGATCAGGTGCATCGCCAGTCGTACCAACTTTTTTTGAATCCCGGGTTACCGCTTGCAGATGGTCTTCATAGATCAGCTTTGAATCATATAACAGACGACCGATCAGGGTCGACTTGCCATCATCTACATTACCGCAAGTCAGGAAACGCAGCAGGTCTTTATTTTCATGTTGCTTTAAGTAAGCCAGAATATCCTGGCTGATCAGTTCTGATTGATGAGACATGGCTCAAACTCCACAAATGCTTTAGAAATCAGTTTTAATCTTTCACGCACCTCCATCTTTCTTTCATAAAAAGAATGGTTATTCCCCCTCTTGCACCAAAAGAGGGTTAGGTGGGAGATTAATTAGAAGTAGCCTTCCTGTTTTTTCTTTTCCATCGAGCCCGCTTCATCATGGTCAATCATACGTCCCTGACGTTCAGAGCTGGTTGCAAGCAACATCTCCTGGATAATCTCAGGCAAGCTATCGGCTTCTGACTCGACTGCCCCGGTTAATGGATAACAGCCCAGTGTACGGAAACGTACCGATTTCATTTCTGGAACTTCGCCTTGTTTCAGTGGCATGCGTTCATCATCTACCATGATCCAGGTGCCGCCACGTTCAACTACCGGGCGTTTCGCTGCATAGTACAATGGAACAATTGGAATCTGCTCCAGATAGATATATTGCCAGATGTCGAGCTCTGTCCAGTTCGACAATGGGAATACACGAATACTTTCGCCCTTGTTGACTTTACCGTTATACAGATTCCACAGTTCTGGACGCTGGTTTTTCGGGTCCCAACGGTGTTTGCTGTCACGGAATGAATATACCCGTTCTTTTGCACGTGATTTTTCTTCATCACGACGCGCGCCCCCAAAGGCTGCATCAAAGCCATACTGATCTAGTGCCTGTTTCAAACCCTGAGTTTTCATGATGTCAGTATATTTGGAACTGCCGTGATCGAATGGATTGATGCCTGCGTCGCGACCTTCTTTATTTTGATGAACGATCAAATCAAAACCATGGGTTTTTGCCATGTTGTCACGAAAGGTGATCATGTCTTTAAATTTCCAGCCCGTATCTACATGCAGTAGAGGAAATGGAAGTTTTGCAGGGTAAAACGCTTTTAGGGCTAAATGCAGCATAACAGCTGAATCTTTACCGATTGAGTAAAGCATAACCGGGTTTTCAAACTCGGCAGCAACTTCGCGAATGATGTGAATACTCTCAGCTTCAAGCTGTTTAAGATGAGTAAGTCTTTCCTCATTTAATGACATGGACAACCTGCGGATTACACGTGTACTTAATGACACTTTATAGAAATTTATAATTATTATAGAGAGTAACTTTTTATAACGATTGCTTGTTTTATGATATTCATATCTCAAAAGCTCATATAAAACTTCACTAATATCCACTATCAATTTTAGTGAATCCAAATTTCAAGCTAAACTAGCACCATTCCATCAGCCTCCTCCTTAGTATATTTTTTATAGTTTTTTTTAAAAAAATATAATAGAAAAATCAACTAAAGTGGGGTTCACAAGCGATAGAAAAAAAACTAGAGTTGCAGGAATTTACCCGCTGAATTTTATTATTTTATATGCCCTATAACGCTTTCGATCTTGCAACCTTAAAAGCCTCTCTGGAAAAAGCACGGCTTGCTGGCTATCTCTATCAGCATCAATCCTCTATTTTGGTATTACAGGAACCATTGACTGAAGATGGCAGCCCTTTAAATATTTATCTGCAGCATGAACTGACGGCAGACCAGATCGGTATCCAGTTTGGTTTGCGCCAACAGGACGGACATTGGGAGTATCTGCTCGGTATTACCTACAGTAACCAGAATGCTGCTTATGAAATTGGTGCCGGTAATCTGAAAGGTGATCAAAAGGCCTTTAACCTGCTCTATGCTTTTTATAATTACCCTAAAGCCTTTTATCTGGTGGCTTTACCACTCTCTGCAAATACCCAGACACTGGAACAGGCTTTGCAGCAACAGTTATTTAATCAGCCTGAACTTCAGTTTTTGGAAAGCGCAGTCAAAACCAACCCGATGGGTGAGCAGGTGAAATGGATGAAATCTTATCTTTTACAGCAGGCGCTGGACATGAAAGTTCGCATCCAAACAGCCCTACTTTAAGTGCTTCTACAAACGCTTCTCCCCTCCAGAGTAGGATCATCATACTCACTTTCCCTACTCTCTCTTTTATACACCCCCTCATGCTTGAATTTTCTTGTTTTTACTTTTATATGTCCATTCATCTAATAAATATTATAAAAATGAATTTATGATTAAAAACTTTGCGCTTGATCTTTTTCTATGCTTAACTCTCCTTAAGTGCATAACATTAAATACTAGACTTTTTCAATTTTCATTCTAGTATTTTATGTAATCCATTGGATACAATTTGAATGATAACTGTTATCTTTTATCCATTATATATTTGACCATAACCATAAATATTTGAGACAACAGCAATGTGGGAACTGTTCACTCATCCTTCAAATATCGTATTCAGTATCAGCTTAAGCCTGATGCTGATGTTTGCAGCTTTGGAGTGCGTGCTATTGATTCTAGGAGGTGGCTCGCAGAATATTCTGGAGCAGTTCTGGCCTCATGACGCCGTACAGGCCGATATTGCAGTTGAACAGAATCCGGGAATATTGTTTAAAGTATTGGACTGGCTTTATATTCGCCAGTTGCCTTTTTTTATCTGGCTGATTATTTTTCTGACCTGTTTTGGTTTGAGCGGCTTCTTGATTCAAGGCATTTTTGAATATTTTAGCAATCAGTTGTTCAACGTTTGGATTATCACCCCTGCCTGTCTGTTGCTGTGCATGCCTGTTGTACGCTGGTGGGCAATGCTGGCCACTAAAGTTATTCCTCAGGAGGAAACCACAGCCCTCTATAGTGACGAGCTGCTTGGATGCAAAGCCATTATTATTTTAGGTGAAGCCAAGCTAAATTCTCCTGCACAGGCCAAGGTGCGTGATCCATATGGTCATACGCATTATGTACTGGTTGAACCGGAACAGAATCATATTCTTCAGCAAGGTCAGATAGTTGTGCTAACCCAAAAAACTAAAAATGGCTTCCAGGCCATAGAGTATTAGGGTCTGTTGGCAATTCGTCTATGTTTGCAACTAGAAAGATATATTTCGCAAGATTTTTAGTTAAGACAAGGCGTGAGGCAGGAAATCCAGTCTTCTAAATGGATGATTCATTACCAGATGGCAGCAAAAATATGCTCGTTCCGAAAGGCAGTAGCTCGTTTCCTTCTGCACCCTCATTTGCGGTTTTTATTTAATCCCTTGCTTTATGCAAGCTATTTTTATTTTTCTCTGCATCTCTAACAGTAAAGAATACAGAACACTACATAAATTCTCCCGGAGCCAGGTTTTTTCTATTACAGTATTTATCCTGATTTTGTTTTTTATAGTAAGCCTCATGTCTTATTTTTTAGATAAAAAAAAATTGAATACCTTACTGATGTGTATAACAACTCTGCCTTTATTTGCATGCAACCCCTTATCTCACTCCAAGCCGCCGGTCTTCATTAAAAACCATCCAATTAATGCGCTTGTTGCGAAACACCAAGCAGAAAACCTTCCACCTTCTAAAATGATGAAAATTGATCAAATGCGTATTATGCATATTGATCTCGACTATGTTTTCGATACTGATAAAGAACAGCAACAACGCAATATTAAAGCTTTGATTGTACGTATCCAGCAAATTCAACCTAATACAATATTTTTACAAGCATTTGCCGATCCGGATGCCAATGGGTCGGCAGATCAGGTTTATTTTAAAAACAGGCATATTCCAACACGAAATAATTTATTCCCTACAGTTCTTAGCGAAATTAGACAGTACACTCAGATTAAACAGATCTATGCATGGCTTCCGCTGATTGCTTGGGAGTTTCCGGAAACTGAGTCTCTTCAGTATGTGACTCATAGCCAGGGAGCTGGCTCAGGCTATATTCGTATCAGCCCTTTTGACCCAAAAAATATGAACTTAGTAGCAGAGATTTTTATTGATTTTATTCAGAATAATCCAGTCGACGGCATTTTATATCATGACGATATTACCCTCAGTGATTATGAAGATAACTCTCAAATCGCTAAAAAAACCTATAGCTCTTGGGGATTTAAAGATTTATCTATTTTAGGTCAACCACAACATCCTGAACAGTTTAAATTTGCACAATACAAGACCGCTTATCTTGACCAGTTTGCAGCAGGCATTAGCCAGATTTTAAAAAAACAACAACCTCACCTGCTGACCGCACGCAATATGTATGCCCCCGTTGTACTCAATCCGAAAAGTGAACAATGGTTTAGTCAATCTCAAGCCAGTACACTGGTGCATTATGACTATAATGCAATTATGGCCATGCCCTATATGGAAGAAAGCACGAATCACCAGCAATTTTATTTAGACCTTATTGCTCAGGCAAAAAAATACGACCCAACTTTGGATCGTACGATTTTCGAGCTTCAAGCAGTCAACTGGAGAAATAATCAAAAAATCTCCACTCAAGAACTCGCTAAAACCATGGAGTTACTAAAACAACATGGTGTTAAACACTTTGGCTATTATCCTGACGATTTTGTGCAGCAACATCCACATGCGTCCACTTTGCAGTCGGTATTTCCAGCTGATCACTCAGATCATAAGCCCTAAGTTCACCTTCTTCACTGTAGTGTAAGGTAATATTTTTTGCTTGCTGTAAAAGCCTGATATCATAAGTATTTACACTAAAACTTTGAGCCAGATCCGAGGTTGTGACGTTCTTCGGAGATAATCGCTTTTCCTTATTATGAAAACGATACCAGTTATAACCTGCCCAAAGAAACAGACATGAAATGAACGTCGCGATAAGCCCCATCAACTGAAATAAATTTAAGGATTCTTTGGGCATTTCGGCCACAACCAGCTGGTCATAGACCAAACCGCCTTCCACCCACCAAAAGAACAAGGTCAGCAACGGCATAAACAACCACATCCATACCACCCAGCCGAATGCCAATAAGCTATAACCTACCGCCTTATTACGAACATATTCAGGTTGATCAATATAAGCAGGAATATCGAGTAATGCTTTGTCGGTAACGACTTTAAATACTTCCTTTTTTTGCATCTTCGGCCTCCCTTCTAAAGCCACGATCCGGACTCACCCATCGCGCACGTTTTTGAGTTTTTAATAATGTTTTAGGCACCGCAACCACTGTGGTCATCATAGTCAAAACCCAGAAAAATAAAGGATACCAGATGACCCAAAAATAGTTTCTTAAAATACGGCCACGGTCATAGCGGTTATCAATCATCAGACTGACAAAAAACTGAATAAGACAGGTGACCCCTAGAATTACTCCATACCATTGTGGAACCAGTGACTGGATGGCCCACTCACCCGGCAAAGGAAAAAACAGACCATACAGGTAGAGCAATATAATACCAAACATGACATAGGCCCAAACGATACTGATCATGGACTCGATCACAACCGGCCACATACGGCGCAAACGCCAGTTAAACATTTTTGGAGTATACGCCAATAGCACTTCAATCCCACCTTGAGCCCAGCGCAGGCGTTGTTTCCATAAGCCTTTAAAGGTTTCAGGCATATAAATATAGCCGAGTGCATTCGGCACATACTGCAGATCCCAATGATCAAACTGCAAACGCCAGGACACATCGATATCTTCCGTAATCATGTCATCACGCCAATATCCAATACGGTCTAAAGCCGTTTTACGAAATGCAACCAACACTCCGGATACAGTAAAAATACGACCATATGTACGTTGTGCACGCTTAATGAGACCAATAATAGATGAGAATTCACCCACCTGGATTTTACCCAAAATACTTGAACGATTAATAATTCTTGGATTTCCCGTCACCGCACCTACACGCGGATAATGGGTTAAATGATGCATCATCCATAGCACTGCATGTGGATGCAGCAACGCATCTCCATCGATACACACCAAATATTCATATTGACTCACCATGGCACCGGCCTTTAATGCATAAGCCTTGCCTTGATTCTCAGCCAGATGGACAACGCGTAACCGTGGATAGGTCTGCTGCAATTCATCTAGAATTTCAGCCGTTTTATCACTGCTCCCATCATTGATAGCAATCACTTCAAAGTTGGGATATTGGGTTTGCATTGCATATTTAATGGTTTCACGGACTTGTTCTTCTTCATTAAAACAAGGGATTAAAATACTACAGGCATGTTCACTCGGTTCAGGAATCTCCTGTTGTTTATATTCACGTTTTAGAAAAAACCATAGTCCGCCTGCAATCCATAGCCAAGCCATAAAAAGTGGATATAAAAATGCAAAACCAAAATAATAGTCATTAAAACTCAAATTCGATAACCATTGCATTACTTTTTCTCCAAAACTTTTTGAGTAAATGGATCACGGTAATTCAATGGGCTGTCATTTAAACTCAGCTCAGGATAAAGGTTTTGATGAATTACCCGGGTATGATTAAAACTGTAATTATTCACACCGACTTTTTGGATCGCTAAACTTCTAAGTTGCTGATAAGATTTTTTGAGTTGTTTCACTTGTTGTTTTGTCAGTTGATCGGGGATGTTAAAACTGGCAATTAAATGCTGCTGTTCTTTATCATTAAAAGTCTTAACCTGCTTTAAGAGCGCGTTAAACACTTCAGGTTGCTGAATAGGATCTAATTCAATATAAATAAAATCGGCATAATCCAAGCTGTAGTCAAGGAGAGCTTTTAAACCTTCAAGCTGCGTTTGATCTAACTTAAATTTCAAGGCAGTCTGATAGTTATTACTAATATTGGCATAGTATTTTGCTTGAGCTTTGGTGCGTTCTTTGATTTGAAACACCTGTTCCACCTGCGCCTCGCATTCTGCCTCCCAATTTTTCTGACGCAGCGCACAGGCCAGCATAGAACCGGTATCCAGCATTAAGCCTTCTATCGAGGTATTGTTCTTCACCAAGTCAGCCGTCATCGCAGCCAGGTCTAAGTTCTGTTCAGTTTCCAAGCTCACTGGAAATTCGGCATAGACACGATTCCCAATCCGTGTCCGCGACTGCCACACTACACGGTTAAGCATATCTTGCTGCATGTGTAATTGGCGGTTTGGAAAATAGGCAACATCGATTTTTCCATCACCATTGCGATCAGATACCGCTTTAAGAATAAGCGTATTGGTTTTTAGAGCATCAATGCTATCCAGTAACTGTCCGAGTTTCTGATTGAACTGTTCATTATTGCCAGAGTGCATTTCAGCCAAGTCAAAACGCAGAAAGCTCTTGCGCTGCTTATAGGGTGCACGCACATAATTCAAAAACTCCAACATTTCCTGATTAATCATTTCAGGCATCGGATTATCCATGATCAAAGCACGTTGGTAGGTTTTCACCGAGTCAGCGAGTGGCGCGACACTTCCCAAGCTAAATGACATTGGGAAACCAGCTTTAGCTGCCAGCTCTTCACTTTCTGCCGTCACGGCGCCATAAGGCCAAAAAATCGCGCGGGTATTTATACCTAATTCGCGATCTAACACCTGTTTTGATTTCTTTAAGTCTACAATAACACGACTGCGATATTCATTATCTGTTTCATAACGCTTTTGCTTTTCCAAATATTCACGCGTAATTGCCGCAGGTTGCATATTTTTCTGGGGATTGGCCAAAATACCGTGATGCATATTATCTGAGTGCGATACGAATTCAGCATAGCCCGATGCAACCATTTCGCGCATCTGTGACCAGGTCATTAAGTTGCCTGCCCCATAGGCTTCATAGGCATCCTTGGTATTTCCATTAATCCAGCTGGTCGGTATCGCAAATACCGCTGGCATTTTATATTGTTTTAAAAGTGGAAAAACACGGGTATAGCTACTTAATGCACCATCATCAAAAGTTAAAAGTAGCGCTTTATTGGGTAAGGTTTTTTTGCCTTGCCGCGCCAACCAAATATCTTCTAAACAAATCGGTTGCCAACCTTCACGTTTGATCCATTCAAAATATTGCGCTAAATTTTTCGTACTAATGGCATAAACATCACGGTCACCGCGCTTTGCTACATCATCCCGAACATCATGGAAAGTTAGGGTCACAAACTGATTATCTTGCAACTTGATTTGTTTTGGCTTTTGTAATTCTGCATGAGCATTTATTGGTACTACAACTGTACTGGTTAAACTCAAGGCTATCAAAATATTGGTTAATGTTTTCATTAGAAACGCCCCTCAAAGCCAATCACACCATAAGTTCTTTCCTCTGAGTCACCATCATATGGATGTACTCCCCAACCAATGCCGTAATGAAGCTTCCATGTTCTCGACAGTTGCCATTCATGTTGGTAATAGACGTTATAAATTGCGTCTGCCGAATAATCTTTCTGTTTATAGGTTCCTGCACTTGCTTCAAAGTGCTGACTAAAGTGACGATCATAATTCCGCCATGTCATCCAGTCATGGGCTAAACCCAGCTCTAAGCTGTAATTGGATTCAGGATTAAAATAGTCTGCGGCAATATCATCATTTTTCCCATAATAACCACGCAGACTTGCCTGGGTAATATGATGGGGTGCCTGATAAACTTGCTGCATAAAGTATGCAGCCGCTTCTTGCCGTGTGTTGCCATCATCAATATCCGTTAGCTGATAGGTTGCTCCAGCCTTGCGAGATTCGTTTTGTTGCCAGTTAAAACCAACGTTATAAGATTGACCATCAAAACCACGTCGGACGGCTTGCAAAGGAATATCTGCCTGACTGTTATACGCCATATGATAATTCCAGTGATCATTAAGCCACTGCGACCACTCAAGCTCAGCTCCGAACCGGTCGCCATCTGTGGTCTGTGATAGGGCAATGCTGGCGTGTTTTCGATTTGAAGCCCATTCCACCCCAAGTCCAATACGGCTATCATCCACTTCACCATCATCAAAATCAGACCAGCGATAGTCATGGGTGGCGTAGGTTCGATAGTTATCATACAACCACGGGCTGTTGAGACGTGTCTGATGGTCACGCTCACGAGCACCCTTTAACTGCACCAGTAAATCCCGGCTGTCCGATTTACTTTTTGAAAGGGTACTTTGGTGCTGAATAGTGGGACGGTTACGATCATTTAATTCCTTTTGACTTAGCTGTACGCCAGTATCCAAAGGTGAGCGTTGCATCAAATCTGCATTTTGCGCACGCCACCACTGAATATTGCCTAAGGCCTGGCTATTTTGCATATGGTTAATACGTGTGGCCTGATCAACCGGCTCTACTCCTCGCAATTGAGCTAAATTACTCTCGGACAGCTCCGGTTTTTCTCGCCAACGCTGAATTAACGCCAGGTTATTTCGATAGCTCACATTATTCGGCGCCTGCGCGACCAACTGTTCAAAATATCGTTCAGCCATGGCATGTTCATTACGATAAGCGTAGTTCAACCCTTTTAAGCCCAGGTACTCTAAACGATCATCATGTGTGGTTCGATTTACACCTTTTGCCGCACTATAATTAAAGGTTGGCAATAAATGATCCATTTGAACAATCAGCTGATCTGCTTGTTTAAATTTTTCTTGTTCAATAAGGGAGTAATACAAGCCCGCATACACATCATAATCAGGATAGTTTTTTTCTGATAACAGACTGCCATAGTAGACTTCAGCCTGTTTGGGCTGACGTAATTTCAAATAACTGTCTGCCGCAGCATGGCGCACATAGGCTGGCATATCCAAAATCGGCAGATTCACTTTTTGCAATTCAGCCAAAACTTGTTTTGATGCCTGTCGAGCATTTAAGGCATAGCTATAGTCATAATAAAACTTGCGCCTAATCGCCTGATCTTCCGGAAGCGCAGCTTCATAATGCTGCATGTCTGCAATGACGTGATCTAACTTGCTGTAAGCCAACATGCCCTGATCACGATAAGTCAGCATACGCTGCGACTGAATTGCATTTTGAATGCGCTGAGAAAACTCATGAAGCTTCAAACTATGCTGCAGGTTTGGACGTAATGCACTTAAGTGATGATTTTGAATATATTGTTCAGCTTCTGCATAATCGCTATTCGCCATCAAGGCCAAAATATATTGCTCTTGTATATCGCCATCGACCTGCTTGTTTAGCGCAGCCTTCGCCGTTGCAAGTGCCTCGATCGGCATGTCGAGCAGCCGGTATGCATATGACATTTGCGCTAAATAGTCAGGACTCAGTTGATCCTGTTTGACTTGCGCCAGCAGTTGCTTTGCCTGAACAGTTTGACCCGATTCTGCATTTAACACACCCTGCCATACTAACCATTGTTGCTGTTGGCTTCTTTGATAAAAGGTGTCTGCCCACTTTTCAGCCGACTGGAATTGTTTTAAATCGCGTTGCCCTTTAATAACACTCAGCCATGCATATTCAGGAAAACTTTGAACATGGATGTTCGATAAATGATGCAGATCAGCCAATGTTAATTTTTGATGTGCATGTGCACTTACTATATAGTCTGCGAGAAGGTTTTGATTTTTTGGCTGTTCAACCAATAAAGCACTTAATTGACTTAGTCCCTTTTCAACCTGACCTCCCCGAATCAAAATGACACTTGCTTCCCTCAGTTGATCAATACTATCTGCTGCCTTTACACATGTAATCGAAGAAGTACTTGCTATAATACAAGTCACCCAGATTGACTTTTTATAATTCATATCCTTTCACACTATTTTAGTAAGTATCAATACACAACAAAATTATGTTAACTATGTCACACTATATTTCATAAAGTAAACAAAATATACAATATTTACAGTGATTATGGTTCGGATTTAAGATTTTTTTCACCTAGAACCACAATACTTCTATATGAAGATAAAAAAATCCCCAGTTAGGGGATTTTTTTAAAGAAGTTTTAACTTAAGCTAAACCTTTCTCTTTCAATACTTCCAACATAGTAGAACCGAGCTCAGCCGGACTACGTGTATACGCCATTCCTGCACGTTCAAAAGCTGCAAATTTTTCTTCTGCAGTGCCCTTTCCGCCTGAAATGATCGCACCGGCATGCCCCATACGCTTGCCTTTTGGTGCTGTTACACCCGCGATATAACCGACTACCGGCTTAGTGACATTCGACTGGATATATTCTGCTGCTTCTTCCTCAGCAGTCCCGCCAATTTCACCAATCATAATAATGGCTTCAGTTTCAGGATCTTCCTGGAACAGTTTTAAGCAATCAATCTGGTTCATGCCCGGAATTGGATCACCTCCAATACCGATACAGGTTGACTGCCCCAAGCCTAGCTTCGTGGTTTGCGCAACGGCCTCATAGGTCAAGGTACCTGAACGCGAGATAATTCCGATTTTACCTTTCTGGTGAATATGGCCTGGCATAATTCCGATCTTGCATTCTTCAGGTGTAATAATCCCTGGACAGTTTGGACCAATCAGGCGTGTACCATTGCCATTGGTTTCAAGATAACGCTTAGCCTTTAACATATCGAGTGTTGGTACGCCTTCAGTGATCACCACAATCAAACCAATACCAGAATCCACCGCCTCTACAATTGAATCCAGTACGAAAGGCGCAGGAACATAAATGACAGAAGCATCCGCATTGGTTTCACGAACCGCCTCACGCATGGTATTAAATACTGGTAGATCCAGATGGGTCTGACCACCCTTGCCTGGGGTTACCCCGCCCACCACTTGGGTACCATAAGCAATCGCTTGTTCTGAATGGAATGTGCCGTTTTTGCCAGTGAAGCCCTGTACCAATACTTTCGTGTCTTTATTAACTAATACGCTCATGTTAGATACCCCTTAAGCTTTCACAGCAGCAACGATTTTTTCTGCAGCATCAGCAAGGCCTGTTGCAGAAATTAATTTCAAACCAGATTTATCCAGTAATTGTGCTCCTAATTCTGCATTGTTCCCTTGCAGGCGAACAACCACAGGCACTGTCACACTCACTTCCTGAACTGCTGCAATAATTGCTTCAGCAATCATGTCACAACGTACAATTCCACCAAAAATATTGATCAATACTCCTTGTACAGAGCTATCTGCCAAAATAATCTTAAAGGCTTCAATCACGCGATCTTTGGTTGCGCCGCCACCGACATCAAGGAAATTAGCCGGCTGTCCACCATAGAGCTTGATAATATCCATGGTTGCCATCGCAAGACCGGCCCCATTGACCATACAACCAATATTGCCCTCTAGTGCCACATAGTTCAAATCAAATTCAGAAGCTTTTAATTCACGCTCATTTTCCTGTGAGGTATCACGTAGTGCTGCAATCTCAGGCAGACGGTATAAAGCATTTGAATCAATACCAATCTTAGCATCCACACAAAGAATATCGCCATTTTCACGCACAGATAGCGGGTTAATTTCAAACAGGGCAAAATCATTTTCTATGAATGCGTCATAAGCTGCACTCATAATTTTGACAAACTGATTGATTTGCCCATCTTTAAGTTTTAGTGCAAAAGCGGCTTGACGTGCCTGAAATGGCAATAGACCAACCAGCGGATCTACCTCAACTTTAATAATTTTTTCCGGGGTTTCTTCTGCGACTTTTTCAATATCAACACCACCTTCGGTGGATACCATAAAAGTGACTCGGCGGCTTGAACGGTCCACCACAGCCCCTAAGTACAACTCACGCTCAACGGGATATACATCTTCTGATACCAGAATACTGTTTACCGGCTGTCCATTAGCATCCGTCTGATAAGTCACCAGACTTGAGCCAATAATCTGATTAGCATATTCGGCTGCTTCTTCTGCCGACTTTACCACTTTAACACCACCTGCCTTACCACGACCACCCGCATGAACCTGGGCCTTGAGGACTGCAAACTTTCCACCTAATTGCTCAAATGCCTGTACGGTTTCATCAGCATTAGTGGCAAGTATGCCTTCCTGTACTGGCATACCATATTTTTTTAATAACGCTTTGGCTTGATATTCATGTAAATTCATTGATTAACCTTTTACTACTTATTTGACTTGTTATACATCGACCCATATTTCTTGATTCACAATCAAGATTGGTGTTTTAGAACTCAATGTTGTTTCTTATCTTTATTCTTAGATGATTATTCATATAAAAACAACCACCAAATGCAAAAAGAGCGGCTTAAGCCGCTCTTTTTGGTATTACTTACGTTTACGCTGAATCGCGTGAATCGCTCGTCCATCCACTGCTAAAGCTGCTTCATGTACAACTTCAGAGAAGGTTGGGTGACCAAAAGTCATCAATTGCAGATCTTCAACACTCGATACAAACTCAAGTGCGATCATACCTTGGTGAACAATATCAGACGCAGCCGGCCCAATCACATGCATACCCAGTAAACGGTCGGTTTTGGCATCCGCAACAAATTTGACGAAACCAGCATTTTCACCTGCCGCCATGGCACGACCATTCGCAGCGAAGCCAAATTGGCCTGTCTTCACTTCGTGGCCTTGTTCTTTCGCTTGCTCTTCGGTTAAACCTACCCACGCCGCTTCAGGGTGTGTATAGATAACTGAAATGATAGTGTCGTAGTTGACTTGTGCAGCATGACCGTGGATACGTTCAACTGCCATAACACCTTCTTCCATGGCTTTATGTGCAAGCATTGGACCACGTACCAAGTCACCAATTGCGTATACGCCTTCAATAGAAGTTGCACACCAATCGTTTACTTCAACCAAACCACGTTCAGTCAGTTTGATCCCACAGTCATCAGCCAACAGGCCTTCAGCATAAGCACGACGCCCTACACACACGATCAACTTATCGAAAGTTTGAGTTTTTTCTTCGCCACCTTGTGTGTATTTAACTGTAACTTCACGGCCATTCACTTCGGTGCCAGACACTTTCGCGCCAACACGGATATCCAGACCCTGTTTAGTTAACAGTTTTTGATAGTCTTTTGCCAAGGCTTTATCCGCCATTGGTAAAAAGGCATCCATTGCTTCAAATACAACAACTTCAGCACCCAGACGACGCCAGACAGAGCCAAGCTCCAGACCGATAACACCTGCACCAATCACGCCCAAACGCTGAGGTACTTCCTGGAACTCAAGTGCACCAGTCGAGTCAACAATAAGGTCTTGATCAACAGGCGCTACCGGAATATTGACCGGCACAGAACCGGTTGCCAAAATGACATACTTCGGTTCTAAAATTTGAGTTTCACCTTCGTGCGACACAAATTCAACTTTTTTGCCTGCCAGCAATTTACCCGTACCTTTTAACCATTCGATACCGTTGCCTTTCAAAAGACCGTCGATACCCATGGTTAATTGGTTAACAATTTTGTCTTTACGAGCAAGAAGTTTTGCAAGGTCAAATTTCACTTCACCAGTCGTAATACCGTGATCATCTAAGTGATGCACTGTATCTTCATAACGGTGAGAAGAATCAAGTAACGCTTTAGATGGGATACAACCCACGTTTAAGCAGGTACCACCTAGAGATGGCTTGCCTTTATGAATACGTTTTTCGATACAGGCAACTTTATAGCCAAGTTGCGCTGCACGGATTGCAGCTTCATAACCACCAGGGCCGCCGCCAATAACAACAAGATCAAATTGTTGAGACATTTTTATCTCCAAAAATGGGCTTAGAGGATCGCCCTAAGCCCATGCTTTATTTTTTAGAATTAAAGGTCAAGGATCAGTTTAGCTGGCTCTTCTAACAATTCTTTGATTGTTACCAAGAAGCCTACTGCTTCCTTACCATCAATCAGACGGTGGTCATAAGAAAGTGCCAAGTACATCATTGGTAGAATTTCAACCTGACCATTCACCGCCATTGGTCGCTCCTGGATTTTGTGCATACCCAGAATTGCTGTTTGTGGTGTGTTCAAAATTGGCGTAGAAAGTAATGAACCAAAAGTACCACCATTAGTAATGGTGAATGTACCGCCAGTCATATCTTCGATACCCAGCTTACCGTCACGTGCCTTAGCAGCATATGCACGGATACCACTTTCAACTTCAGCATAGTTCATGCGATCGGTATCACGAAGTACAGGAACCACTAGACCACGGTCAGAAGATACTGCTACACCGATGTCGTAGTAACCATGGTAAACGATGTCTTCACCATCAATAGACGCGTTTACTGCCGGGTAACGTTTAAGTGCTTCAGTTGCTGCCTTAACAAAGAATGACATGAAGCCCAGACGCGCACCGTGGCGTTTTTCGAATGCATCTTTATATTGAGCACGCATGTCCATTATTGGTTTCATGTTTACTTCGTTGAACGTCGTCAACATTGCTGTTTCTTGAGTTGCAGCAAGTAGACGTTCAGCAACACGCTTACGTAGACGCGTCATTGGAACACGTTTTTCAATACGTTCACCAACAGCTACACTTAATGGTGCAGCAGCAGGAGCAGCTGGCTTCGCCTGGTGATTTGCCACGTCTTCTTTAGTGATACGACCACCACGGCCTGTACCTTCTACATCGCTTGCAGCAATACCAGTTTCAGTCAAGGCTTTACGTACTGCAGGCGCTTGGTCTTGTACTTGCTGACGCTCAACAATTGGTGAATTACCTGCTTCAGTATTCGCCGCAGCTTGTTCAACTTTCTCTTCAGACTGAACTGCCTGAGTTTGAGCAGCGCCAGAAACAGCGCCTTCTTCAAACTGTGCAATCACTTCAGCTGAAAGTACTGTATCACCTTCGTTTTTCACGATTGATGCAATAGTACCGTCTGCAGGAGCAACAACTTCTAAAACAACTTTATCTGTTTCAATATCGCAAATCACTTCATCACGTGATACTGCTTCACCTGGTTGTTTGTGCCAAGTTGCGATCGTACCGTCCGCAACTGACTCTGGGAATACCGGTGCTTTAATTTCGGTTGCCATTCTTTAGAATCTCCTGATTATTCAGCATCGATCGCAAGCGCGTCGTTGATGAGCTGAGCTTGTTGTTTTGCATGCAAATATGGTGAACCACATGCCGGTGCAGCAGAAGCTTCACGGCCTGCGTAGCTAATACGTACTTGTTTACCTGATTTCATTACATCATCGTATAAACGAGGTGCGATGAACAGCCAAGCGCCCTGGTTTTTCGGCTCTTCTTGCGCCCAAACAATTTCTTTGATGTTCGGATAAGCAGCAAGGACTTCCGCCAGACGTGCTTCAGGATATGGATACAATTGTTCAATACGTACAATCGCAGTATTGTTCAATTCTTTTTCACGACGTTTTTCCAGTAAGTCGTAGTAAACCTTACCACCACATAACACGAGACGAGTTACATCTGCCTTGTTGATGTTGTCGATTTCGTCAATCACTGTCTGGAATGTGCCAGTTGCCAGCTCATCCAGGGTAGAAACCGCCAGCTTATGACGCAGCAATGACTTCGGTGACATGATGATCATTGGTTTACGGATCGGGCGGATCGCCTGACGACGTAAAGCATGGAAAATCTGTGCAGGGGTAGTCGGTGTCATCACTTGCATGTTTTCTTCAGCACATAACTGCAAGAAACGTTCCAGACGTGCAGAGGAATGCTCAGGACCCTGACCTTCATAACCGTGTGGAAGTAGCATAGTTAAGCCACACACACGCTCCCACTTGGTTTCACCAGACGAGATAAACTGGTCAATCACCACTTGTGCACAGTTTGCAAAGTCACCGAACTGCGCTTCCCAGATAATCAAGCTCTTTGGAAGAGTTGTTGCATAGCCGTATTCAAATGCCAGTACTGCCATTTCAGACAATAATGAGTCATAAATTGCAACACGCGGCTGGTTCTCTTTGATATGGCACAATGGAATATAAGTTGAACCATCCACCTGATTATGCAGTTTTGCATGACGATGTGAGAAAGTACCACGACCTACATCTTCACCAGTTAAGCGCACCAGATAACCATCATCCAGAAGAGAGGCATAAGCTAAAGTTTCAGCAGCACCCCAGTTCAACGGTATTTCACCAGTCTGCATTTTCAGACGGTCATCAATGACTTTAGACACTTGGCGTTGCATGACAAAACCTTCTGGAAGCTCACGCATTTTTTTGCCAAGTTCTTTTAGGCGCTCAAGTGAACAGGTCGTGTCCCACTCGTCTGTGTAGTCATGACCCAGATAAGGTGTCCAGTCCACAAACATTTTTTTGTTCGGCTCAAGAACCAAAGCGTTAGCAACATGATTGCCCGCTTCCAAATCAGCGCGATAGCTTTCAATTAACTGGTCTGCTTCTGCACGGTCAAGCACGCCTTGTTGTACCAGCTGATCTGCATAAAGCGTACGAGTTGTCGGCTTCTTGTTGATCACTTGATACATCATTGGCTGGGTTGCAGCCGGCTCATCCGCTTCGTTATGACCACGACGACGGTAACAGAACATGTCAATCACGACATCTTTACGGAAAGTATGACGGAAATCATGTGCCAGTTGAGAAACGAAAATCACCGCTTCAGGATCATCACCATTGACATGGAAGATCGGTGCCTGAATCATTTTTGCAATGTCAGTACAGTATTCTGTAGAGCGCGCATCACGTGGGTCAGAGGTTGTAAAACCAACCTGGTTATTGATGACGATATGAACCGTACCACCTACTGTATAGCCACGCGTTTGTGACATCTGGAAGGTTTCCTGGTTAACGCCCTGACCTGCAAATGCCGCATCACCGTGAACGATAAGCGGTAATACATCATCACCACCAATGTCTTTACGACGGACTTGGCGTGCACGCACCGAACCTTCAACCACTGGTCCAACAATCTCAAGATGCGACGGGTTAAATGCCAGTGCCAAGTGAACTTCGCCACCCGGAGTCATGACGTTAGAAGAGAAACCTTGGTGATATTTAACGTCACCAGAACCTTTCTTGTGGATTGATTTACCTTCAAACTCACCAAACAGGTCAGCCGGGTTTTTACCCATGATATTGACAAGAAGGTTCAGACGGCCACGGTGTGGCATACCAATAACCACTTCTTTACAGCCTACTGAGCCGGCACGCTGAATAATCTCATTCACCATTGGAATGAAAGATTCACCACCTTCAACACCGAAACGTTTCGCACCAACAAATTTATTACCCAGATATTTTTCCAGGCCTTCAGCAGCAGTCAAGCGCTCCAGAACATGCTTTTTCTGTTCTGCATTTAAACCATACTGACCGCGCGCACTTTCCAGACGCTGCTGGATCCAGCGTTTTTCTTTAGTGTCCACGATGTGCATGTATTCAGCACCGATTGAAGAGCAATAAATTGCTTCCATCGCCTGAACCATTTCACCCAGAGTCGCTTCTTCTTTACCGATAGCGAGATTGCCGGTATTGAACACAGTGTCCAGATCAGACTGGGTTAAACCATGCGCAGCAAGATCCAGATCTGGAACAATTTCACGCTTTGCCAAACCTAATGGATCGAGTTTTGCTTTCTGATGACCACGATTACGGTAAGCAGCAATCAGCTGTAATACGCCAATTTGACGACGTTCATGCTCTGAGCTTACTGCTGATTGGATAACAGGCTGAATACGGCTTGAATTGCGACCTAAAAGTAGGAATTGCTCACGTACATTACTGTGTGGTTGATCACCTTTTGGGAATTTATCGAAGTACGCTCTCCAGTCAGCACCTACTGAGTCTGGAGCAGTGAGGTACTGCTCATAAAGTTCTTCAATATACGCTGCACTATCAGCGGAAAGTTCAGTGTCAAGACGCAGAGCGTCAGCAACTTCTTGCATTTGTGGACCCATTTCCTATTGCAAAAACATTTTCAGGATGCTTTTTAAGCAAAACCCAGGATTTTTAATGTCAAATTTGTAATATGACATTAGTCCCCCATAAGGCATAAGCCATGAGGCGTTATCACCACACCAAGTAAACCTTGATATGTTTAATGAATAATAACGCCCCTCAGCGGCATCATCACTCATTGAATACCCGATCGTGACCGAGCAATTTTTTTGCAAATCGACTTAGGAAAAACAAGGTTTTAACGCATATTTTTGCTAAAGCGACTTTTATATAACCTTATATAACACTCTCTTTCAGTTGCAGTGTTTAAAAAATGTACCCAAGTGGCACACTTTTTCGATTTAAACTTAGGCTAAATGCTAACATGTTATCAGTTTTCAATTGATTTTTTTGACACATACCTCCTATAAATTGGCTAAATACAGTGTAGAAGTTTTACTCTACTATATGGTGCTGTATTTAAAAATCAGATTCAACGTAGACTTAAGTCCAAGACTTTCCTAACGAATCAAGATAAATAAAAAGAGAGCAAATCTTTCAATCCACTCCCTTTACACCAGCAGTTATATAATAACATCCTTCTGTTTATTTTTCAGGTCACTTTTACATCTAAAAACCATAAATGAATAAAATAATCAGATGCATGTTCATAGTTGAGGTCAGCACCTGATATTTTGCGCCTTTTTTCTCTAACCCACATGATGTATTTTAAGCATTACATCCCTGTTTTTCTATTTATCATTTTTACATCTAGCTCAAATATATAAAAAAAGCACACCAGTAGGTGTGCTTTTTTTGGGAACTGATTGCTTAGCCTATTAGCCTGCCATATCTAAAAGCATATTACGGATGTGACCGATTGCTTTAGTTGGGTTCAGACCTTTCGGACATACCGATACACAGTTCATGATACCTTTACAACGGAACAATGAGAATGGGTCGTCAAGACGAGCCAAACGCTCCTGAGTACCTGTATCACGCGAATCAATAATGAAACGGTATGCATTCAACAATGCTGAAGGACCCAGGAACTTGTCCGGGTTCCACCAGAATGATGGGCATGAAGTTGAACAACATGCACAAAGAATACATTCATACAGACCATCTAGATGCTCACGCTCTTCCGGAGACTGCAAACGCTCTTTTGGTGGCGCAGGCTGGTTGTTGATCAAGAACGGGTGAATCTTGTTGTACTGATCGTAGAACTGATTCATGTCTACCACCAGGTCTTTTACGACAGGAAGACCTGGAAGTGGACGAATAGTAATTTCATTTGGCAGATCATTGAGGTTCCAAAGACACGCCAAACCGTTTTTACCATTAATATTCACACCATCAGAACCACAGATCCCTTCACGGCATGAGCGACGGAATGTCAAAGATTCGTCCTGAACTTTCAATGCAAGAAGCGCATCAAGCAACATACGGTGCTTATCAGTCAATTCAAGCTTAAAAGTTTGCATGTACGGTGCTTTATCCTTATCAGGATCGTAGCGGTAGATATGAAATGTACGAGTACCTCTACTCATCTTAAATCTCCTGATTAGAATGTACGTGGTTTCGGTGGAATAGCCTCTACCGAAAGTGGCTTATAACGTACTGGCTTATACTCAAGACGGTTATCCGCAGAGAACCACAAAGTGTGTTTCATCCACTCATCGTCACGACGGCCATATGGATACTCTGGGTGATCCGGCGACTCTTCAAAGTCCACTACGGTGTGGGCACCACGACATTCTTTACGTGCAGCAGCTGAAATTAATGTCGCTTTTGCAACTTCATACAAGTTTTCAACTTCTAGCGCTTCAATACGTGCAGTGTTGAAAACTTTAGATTTGTCTTTCAAGTGAATGTTGCGAACACGTGGCTCGATCGCAAGAATCTGTTTCACACCTTCTTCAAGAAGCGCAGTGGTACGGAACACACCCGCGTGGTCTTGAACGATGTCACGAATTGCATCGGCAACTTCTTGAGCATTTTCACCACTGGTTGATTCATCCAGTTTACGAATACGCGCAACTGTTTCTTCAAGCACATTTGGTGGAAGTGGCTGATATTCATCACCGTGATGTTTAGTCACATAATCAATGATATGTTCGCCCGCAGCTTTACCAAATACAACCAAGTCAAGCAGTGAGTTAGTACCTAGGCGGTTGGCACCATGTACAGACACACATGAACACTCACCGATGGCATAGAAACCTTTTACCGGTTTAACAAAGTTACGCTCACCCGCATTGGTCGAGTAAACATCTGTGTCTTTGTTGTAGTTCGCTTGCAGCTCTTGAGTCTCACGGCTTTCAGGAATAACTACCTGACCATGAATATTCGTTGGAATACCACCCATTTGGTAATGGATTGTTGGCACTACAGGAATTGGCTCTTTAGTGATGTCAACGTTCGCGAATTTCTTACCAATCTCGAATACAGATGGCAGACGCTTCATGATCGTATCAGCACCCAAGTGAGTCATATCAAGAAGGATATAATCCCCTTTAGGACCACAACCACGGCCTTCCTTGATTTCCTGGTCCATAGAGCGTGATACGAAGTCACGCGGCGCCAAGTCCTTCAAAGTTGGAGCATAACGTTCCATGAATGGTTCGCCGTCTTTGTTACGAAGGATTGCACCTTCACCACGACAACCTTCTGTTAACAATACGCCCGCACCCGCAACACCTGTTGGGTGGAACTGCCAGAATTCCATATCTTGTAATGGAATACCTGCACGCGCCGCCATACCAAGACCGTCACCAGTGTTGATATACGCGTTAGTAGATGCACGGTAAACACGACCCGCACCGCCAGTTGCAAACAAGGTTGCTTTGGCTTGGAATACTGCAATTTTACCAGTTTCCTGGTCAATTGCTGTTACACCCAGCACATCACCTTCTTCATTACGGATCAGGTCAAGCGCGATCCACTCTACGAAGAATTGAGTGCCCATTTTCACGTTGCTTTGATAAAGCGTGTGAAGAAGCGCGTGACCCGTACGGTCAGCTGCAGCACATGCACGTGGAACTGCTTTTTCACCGTAGTTGGCAGAGTGACCACCGAATGGACGTTGGTAAATTGTACCGTCCGCGTTACGGTCAAATGGCATACCTAAATGTTCTAATTCGTATACCACTTGAGGTGCTTCACGCGTCATGAACTCGATCGCGTCCTGGTCACCCAACCAGTCAGAACCTTTCACCGTGTCATAGAAGTGATAGTGCCAGTTATCTTCTTGCATATTACCAAGAGATGCACCAATACCACCCTGTGCTGCCACAGTATGTGAACGTGTCGGGAATACTTTAGTCAGTACTGCTACTTTCAGACCCGCTTGAGCAAGCTGGTAAGAAGCACGCATACCAGAACCACCACCACCAACGATAACTGCATCGAAAGTTTCATGTGGAATATTTGTGTAATCGTCTTTAGGGGTTATAGCGCCCATGATTGTTTCCTATCAATTCGCCCAAAAAATCTGGATCGCCCAGATCGCATATGCAAATACAGCAATAATCATTGCTGAAGTCAGTACAAGGCGTAAACCTGAAGCTGATGGACCCATCTGACGAGTAGTTACATAGTCAGTAAATACTTGCCACATACCAATCCACGCATGCGCAACAAGAGATAAGACAGACAATAAAGATAAAACCTTCATTGGAGTTGTCATCATAAAGCCGTACCACTGTTCAAAAGTAAAACCGCTGTTGCACAGGATCCAACCTAGAATAACAACAGTATAAACAGCAAGAACAACGGCACTTATACGCTGGATAAACCAGTCGCGTGAACCTGAACCCGTTAAACCAGTAGCACTTTTCATTAGAGTACGATCCATACAAATGACGCAACGATACCGATTGCAGACAAGATTAATGCGATAGTAGCTGCTGTGCGACCACTTTGCAGTTCTTCTGCAACACCAACGTCAGCAAGTAAATGCTTAACACCAGCGATAAAGTGGAAAATTAAACCGGCTACAAATACCCATACGATGAAGCGCACAATAAAACCGTTAAAGATTTCCTGTACTTGTGCAAAACCCTCTGGTGAAGACAATGATTTGTCTAAAATCCACAAAAGGACCGGTACGAGTAAAAATACGATGACACCTGAAAGACGGTGTAGAATTGATGCAATAGCCACGGGTGATTTTAAGTTTACTTCTAAAACTTGACCCATGGACAAATTGACAGGTCTGTTGCTTTTCACAGCGGGCATCCTGTAGTTAAAAACTCCATCCGGAGTTTGTTGGAATTAATTCGAAGGAAAGCTGGCATTGTCAGGCAAATACATGCCGAACGTAAAACGACACTGAATTATAAAACGTCAACTATTAAAACACAAACAGCTCACTCAGGCTTTTTAGGTAAAAAACCTTTAAATAAGAATCATTAACAAAAACTCATCAATGACCCCACCAAAATATAGCTTAGTGTTTTATGCTTATATAATTGTTTTTAAATAATTAAGTAGATAAATTCGCTCTGTTGCCTGATTTATTCTTATACCGTTTGAATTTAGACTAAAGATGAAGAATCTTGTCTTAAATTGTAAAGTACGGGCTTCTTTTTTGAGTTAAATCAAATATCTGCATTTATAAAACAAATAACAATTATGACCAAAATGAATGATATACAAAAACTCCTCATTAAAAGAAAGACCTAGCCAACTTGGTTTATTGATAGTTTTTTCAACCCTTTTAAGCATTTTAGATTCAAAAAATCACTTACTCAATCTCTATAAATAAGGTTTCCAACCTCTGCCAAATAAATATCAGCTACTTTTTAACCAATTAAACTGAGAATCAGGTCTCAATCTGGAACTTTTATTTATAATCTCTTGATCCTTTAAATAATTTTGAAAAATTATCTAAGTTATGAGATTTAGATAGGTTTCAGGAGAAGCTGGCAAATTCAAGTAATTTTAATTGCTCTTTTTAAGTTTTAAAAAAATGCTGATAAATAACTGCTACAGGTGATTTTTTTCTGCACCTTCTCTTGAATTTGACTTATTATAGCGCCTTGGTACTGTGATTCTATTGGACTTTTTATCTCTTGGTGAATTAACTAAACCGCTGTGCAAGCGTCATTTTTTCATCCATAAGTATAATTGACAAAATTTCAGTAGCCACTAATCTTATAGCAAATTTTTGACCCGTCCGTTTTGTACATTAAAAGATTGATAGCAAATCGGATATACATTCACCAGGACAGGAGATCTATTGAATGTCTGAAGCAACTGGCAAGAAAGCCGTTTTACAGCTTGATGGCAAAGAAATTGAATTACCAATTTACAGCGGCACATTGGGCCCAGATGTAATCGACGTTAAAGATGTGTTGGCTGCAGGTCACTTTACTTTTGATCCTGGTTTCATGGCGACTGCTTCTTGCGAATCTAAGATTACATTTATTGATGGTAACAAAGGTGTACTTTTACACCGTGGCTATCCAATCGACCAGTTAGCAACTAAAGCTGATTACCTTGAAACGTGCTACCTGCTTTTAAATGGTGAGCTTCCAACAGCTGAGCAAAAAGAAGAGTTTGACGCTAAAGTTCGTAACCATACTATGGTTCACGACCAAGTTAGCCGTTTCTTTAACGGTTTCCGTCGCGATGCTCACCCAATGGCGATCATGGTAGGTGTGGTGGGTGCGCTTTCTGCGTTCTATCACAACAATCTGGACATCGAAGATGTTAACCATCGTGAAATTACAGCGATCCGCTTAATTGCCAAAGTTCCTACTTTAGCAGCGTGGAGCTACAAATACACCGTTGGTCAACCATTCGTTTATCCACGTAATGACTTGAACTACGCTGAAAACTTCCTGTACATGATGTTTGCTACACCAGCAGACCGTGACTACAAGGTTAATCCGATTCTTGCAAAAGCAATGGACCGTATCTTCACGCTTCATGCTGACCATGAACAAAATGCTTCTACGTCTACTGTACGTTTAGCGGGTTCTACTGGCGCTAATCCGTATGCATGTATCGCTGCTGGTATCTCTGCACTTTGGGGTCCTGCTCACGGTGGTGCAAACGAAGCCGTTCTTAAGATGCTTGACGAAATCGGCACGGTAGAGAACGTTGCTAGCTTCATGGAAAAAGTGAAGACTAAAGAAGTTAAACTCATGGGCTTCGGTCACCGTGTGTACAAAAACTTCGACCCTCGTGCCAAAGTTATGAAAGAAACTTGTGACGAAGTTCTTGGTGCGCTTGGTATCAACGATCCACAGCTAGCTCTTGCGATGGAACTTGAACGTATCGCACTTTCTGACGAATACTTCATCAAGCGTAACTTATACCCTAACGTAGACTTCTACTCAGGTATCATCCTTAAAGCGATCGGTATCCCGACTGAAATGTTTACTGTAATCTTCGCGCTTGCACGTACTGTAGGCTGGATCAGCCACTGGTTAGAAATGCACAGCGGACCTTACAAAATCGGTCGTCCTCGTCAGCTTTACACTGGCGAAGTTCAACGCGACATTAACCGTTAATTCGGACAGCGTTAAACGACAAGAAACCACCCTTTCGGGTGGTTTTTTTATGCTTGATAAATACCAATATGACTTTTGTTGCGTGTGGTGACTTGTTTTAAAAATTTATGAGGCTGAACACGCTGCTTTGTATACGGGTAATATGTAGAGTCGACCCAAGCGCCATGATTTTTAGTCGGCCAGCTCAAACCAAAATGTAATACTTGTAAAAGCAATTGATGTTGATTAACCCAGTCAATCATACATAGATAGGATGGAAAAGCTTTAATTGGTGCACAATAGAAGTGCCCGATCCTGTATGAAAAAACTTAAAGTTATGGAGTTGTGATTTTTTATAGCACACTGCAATAAATGCAATTTCAGACCGACATAGGCCACTTGATCACCGGCTTTCATTCAAGCTTTTTATTTTAGATATTGTCAATAAAGCATTTCACCTTAAAAACACCATTAATGCTGCAGAGTTGTTGTGTAAACCTGAACACAAGATAGTCGGTTTTAAGTTTGCGTCGTAACTTATCTATGAGTCCAGCCATCTTTTTTGACTTCATTTCTTACCCATGCTTCATGGTTATCATAATGCAATCAACTTAAGCTACTGTTTGAGTTCCCCCCATGGGAACATCCTGTTGCTGTATAGATTTATTTTCTTTATCAGGCAGGATAATCATAATCTCACCCTGTTGAAGGCAGTACCTACTCCATTGCAAACTATATTAAACTAAAAATATCTAATTTCTGGATGCAGTTTATAAACAGCTTCTTATTAGATATCCAAACAATTGATGATAATTACTCAAGGCAACAGTTTGAGTAATCTATGGCATACTTAGCCCAAGACTTCAGGAAATATAAACATGAGAAGAACAACAGCAATTTTAGCTTTGGCTGCAAGTGCTTTAATAATGAGCGCCTGTCAGACCACACCGCATGAGTTCAATGGACAAAATGGTTATAAGGTTCTGGAGCGTTCGGACAATACAGCAACTTTGAGCTATATCCTTTCGGGACGACCTAGTCAGGATGAAAATAGATTACAAGCGGCTTGCAAACAAGTTTTAGGCGCCAGTAAAAATTATAATATTCAAGTTTTAAGCACCAATGAAGTTGTTAATCCAGCAAACAAACAAGTTGACTTTGGCCGTCAAATTGGCAGCAGCCGTGCCCAAATCAGTTTAAGTAATACTCCTGGCTTATATAACAGTGAAGATTATGGCACCCGCCAGGCCCTTGAAGCTCATCCGACCACCGTGAGAGTGATACGCTTTAGCTGCTCCTAAAAAAATCTTTACATAAAAAGGGCTACAGGCCCTTTTTATTGAATAACTGACCAGTTATTTATCTGGTTCGATAAAAACTGACATTACGAAATTCTGGTGACTCATCCAGATCCGGCCAGGTCGTTGCACTTCGTTCATCAAGTTTTACATATTGTGGATGGCTGAAGTTTTTCACCCGACTGTCTGCCACCCAGACTTCTGGAGCAAATTTTAAAAACTCATCTAGAAAAAAGCGGTTGCACTGATCATAGAGCACATCAGCAGCCAATAGAATATCCACCTGCTCAGCTTTATACAGATCATCCAGATATTCCAGCTCTACATTATTGAGCTCAGCATTGGCACGACAGGCATCTAAACTCACCTGATCAATATCACAACAGATTACCCGTTTTGCCCCTGCCATTTTCGCCGCGATTGCCACCACACCTGAACCTGCACCAAAATCCAGCACGACCTTGTCTTTAACATGATGCGGTTCGACTAAAAGCCATTGCGCCATTGCCAAGCCTGATGCCCAGCAAAAGATCCAATATGGTGTCTCATTCCAAATCCGACGAATCACTTCATCATCCAGTTTATCGGTTGGAAATACGGGTGGAATCAGCCATAAAGAAATGGGTGTACCGGGCAATTGTTGTGCTTGCAATTCACAGTGCGGAATGATGTCATGCAAAGCATGAAGAAGATGCTCAGGGGCTTTAGGCAGTTGAAAAGTACAGCTCATTGGTTTTTTATTCTTTATATGTGTCGAAGAACTCTTATATTTTAGGTACTACCCTCATCCCGGCCCTCTCCCACAGGGAGAAGGAGCATGCATTATTTTCACAATGAACTTCTCCCTCTCCTTTCAGGAGAGGGTCAGGGAGAGGTCTGTTTATTAACCTAGCGCCTTCTCAGCAGCTTCCACAGTTTGACGAATTAAAGTGGTAATCGTCATTGGACCTACACCACCTGGAACTGGTGTATAAGCAGATGCCACTTCTTCAATACCTACCAATTGAATGTCACCAACACCGCCACCCTCACGCGGATGGAAACCGGCATCTACCACCACAGCACCCGGTTTGATCCAGTCTTTTTGAATCAACTCCGCTTTACCGACTGCACCCACGACAATATCGGCTTGCTTCACAAAGTCAGTCAGGTTTTGAGTGCGTGAATGACAGATAGTGACGGTTGCATTGGCTTGAAGCAACATCATCGCCATTGGTTTACCCAGAATTGCAGAACGTCCCACGACCACCGCATGTTTGCCTGCGATCTCAATCTTGTTTTCTTGCAAAATTGTCATAATGCCAGCAGGTGTTGCTGAACCATAAGCGGCTTCACCCATTGCCATACGGCCAAAGCCCAGGCAAGTTACACCATCTACATCTTTGGCAAGTGAAATTGCATCAAAACAAGCACGCTCATCAATTTGCGCCGGTACTGGATGCTGTAACAAAATACCGTGAACATCTGGATTTGCATTGAGTTTTTCAATTTCAGCCAGTAACTCTTCAGTTGTAGTTTCTTTAGGCAGCTCAACTTTGAGTGAATCCATACCGACACGACGGCAAGCGTTGCCTTTCATACGTACATAAGTTGCAGATGCACCATCGTCACCCACCAAAATAGTTGCAAGAATTGGAGTACGACCTGTTTTTGCTTTCAGCGCTTCCACGCGAGTTAACAAGTCAGCTTCAATTTGCTTTGCCAATGCACGACCGTCTAGAACTAATGCCACGGCACTTCTCCCAAATGTTGATATGAATCAATTTCGCACATTCTACATGAATATTTTAAATATTCTCCGCTATATGCTGTTTTTCTGCGCATACAAATGAATGCACTATTGTTTTTTTTTCAGAGCTTGATAATATACGCATCAACAAGACGCGGCGGGGTGGCAGAGTGGTCATGCAGCGGACTGCAACTCCGTGGACGCCGGTTCGATTCCGACCTCCGCCTCCATCTTGTTAAAGCCCGAGTGGTGAAATCGGTAGACACAGGGGATTTAAAATCCCCCGCCCACAAAGCGTGCCAGTTCGAGTCTGGCCTCGGGCACCATTCTTAAGTCTTTTAAGATGGTGTACATAAAGAATCCAGCATTAAGCTGGTTTTTTTATGCCTGAAATTTCAAATAGGCTGTTATTTTAATTTATTCTCCGTCATTTGCACTGAGAAGATGTTAAATATCCTTGCAAACCAGCATCCAGCTCTTGCTGTAAATGAACAGGTTCAATAATTTTTAGATAGGGTATCCAGTAACGAACCAAAGGATGCAGTTGTTTTTGATGCCGAATCTGGCAAGAGATTAACAACTCTCCCGCTGCAGACTCTGTTAAAATAACTTGCTCGGGAAAAAGCTTACGTTGCTTAAAATACAGCGCAACATCTGGATGTACAGATAGGGTAACTTCCTGCTTATCGCACCCAAACCAAATACTGTCTTCATTATCCAATTGCTGTAAAATATCAGGTTCAAGTTCAAACTGAGCCAGTTGATGGCTGGTAATTATACGTTCAATCCGGCTTAAACGATAAACTCGCAACTTTTGCTTGCGTACCGCTGCTACATACCAATTACCGTGATGATGAATCAGCCGGTAAGGCTTTACCACCCTCACTTTACTTTTATAAATAAAAGCCACTTGTATACATTTTTGAATGTGGGCTGTTATTAACTTAAAGTGTTCAGCATATTGGCTTACATCTTCAAAATGATAACCTTTAGCTGAAAAAACCAGGCTGGCACGATTATCAAATAGTTCTTTTAAAAATGAAATGTCCAGAGAAGGATATAATTCACTGATTCCAGATAACTGAGCAAAGTTTTGAATATCCTGTAATTTAAAACGCCCTAAATAAGAGGGTTCAAGATAGTAACGCTTGCTTTGTGTATCCTGAATTAAGGGTAAATAGGAATTGAGCCGGTCAAAATCACGTTCAATTGTTCGTGTACTCACCTGAAACTCGTGCGCCAGCTCTTGTACATTTAGTTGGTGACCAAGATTTAATTTAGTTAAAATTCTAGCTAAACGCTCTGCAAGACGCTCATGTGTCGAAGGATTGCCCTTCATAAATACCCTCTTTGCAATCAGCAATATAGCGCATAAAATGCGTAAAATTATTAAATTATACAGCTAAATATAAACTTATTTTCAAATACTTGTTTCAACTTAAGGCTAATACCCACTCAATATGCTGACTTAACAGAAACTACAACACAGCTTTTTTACCTTTATGATTAAGACGCTCAACATAACGTTCTAAATGAAGCAATGCAGGATAAATTTTAGGCACATCCGAATATAATATCTGATTACGGATAATCGCTTTATGAAGACGCCTTAAAGCGCGAAAACTATGCACATGCGTGAATGGCACCGATACAATCTTCATTATATATCTCCTTTATTACAGGATGTTTCACATAAACTAGACAAATTTAGTCAAGTTAAATTTAAAGTTAATGTAACCCTCACTTCTGACAGGTTGTGTCGGACAGTTAACGTTTTTTTACTTTTTGGCAAATTTATTTATATTTTTTCAATTAATTTGAGTGATTTATCTTATTTTATTTCAAAAAAAAGCCGGATACATTCCGGCTTCCTATGTGAGGGTGTTGATAAATGATATATCTACCTCAATAACAGTCCTGTACAACAGATGAACTCCTCCCTTTAAAAAGGGAGAAAATTTAAATGATTTTCACCACAACTTTCCCGACATGCTCTCCCGTATCCATAGCTGCATGCGCATCCTGAATCTGGTCAAATTTAAAGGTTTTGTAGATCATCGGCAGACATTCGCCTTTTGCCCAGAGTGGCGCCACATAATCCCGTAAGCCTTTGGCAATTTCAGCTTTTTCTGCAGTATTACGGGCACGCATGGTTGAACCAGTAATGGTCAGGCGTTTCATCATAATTTGGCCCAGCTTCACTTCTTTGGCTTTGCCCCCCCCCAGAAATGCGATATAGACCAAACGGCCATCACGGCGCAGCAAGTTCAGATTTTTTTCTAGATACGGCGCACCCACCATATCCAGCACCACATCTACACCACCATTGTCGGTCACCTCATTAATGACTTGTTCAAAGTCCTGAGTTTTGTAGTTAATGGCTGTAGTGAGATGGGAAATTGCCTGAACTTTTTCATCCGAACCGACTGTGGCAAACGATTCCAAACCTAATGATTTGCACAGCATCAATGCCGTGGTACCTATACCGCTGGCACCCCCATGCACCAGTACCATCTCGCCTGCTTTGGCATGTGCCATTTGAAAGACATTGGCCCACACGGTGAAAAAGGTTTCTGGAATGGCTGCTGCCTGTGTAAAGCTTACACCTTCCGGGATGGTCAAGGTCTGGCTTTCTGGTACGACACAATACTCCGCATAACCACCACCATTGGTCAGGCCACAGACTTTATCACCAACTTTAAACTGGCTTACCTCACTACCGACTGCAATCACTTCACCCGCGACTTCAAGGCCCGGGACGGGTGTTACGCCTTTCGGCATTGGATACAAACCTTGACGCTGCAAGATATCTGGACGGTTAATACCAAAAGCATGAACTTTCACCAGAACTTCATCTGCTTTGGCTTCGGGGATCGCAACCGTTTCATAAGCCAATTTATCGATACCGCCCGGCTCGGTAATAATGACCTGCTGCATGGTGGTGGGTGTCATATGTTCTTCCTTTTTCAATGATTGACTATTCAAGCCTCTAAAACTATTTGAACATATAAATGCAGCAGATTGAACAGCAATGGACTTATGTATAATCATGTCCATATTTAGGCGCAGGATAATAGACCTACTATGGCAGACATTATTGAATACACTGAAAACAACTATACTGACTTTGAGTGGTATGACGGCCTTGCAATTATCCGGTTTTATGCAGACTGGTGTGCGCCCTGTGTGCAAAACGCTCCTGTCTTTGAACAATGGGCGAAGACTCAAATGCACGCCGAGCCAAACATCAAGTTTGGTAAGGTCAATATTGATCAATCGCCTATTCTGACTTTGCGCTATCAAGTATATGGCTTACCTTCGACTTTAATTTTTTATCAAGGCAACATTATCCAGCGTATTGCCGGGGTTAAGAGCATGACGCAAATGCAGAGCTATTTAGAGCAAGCCAAAATACTCATCTCCTGACCCTTCCAAACTATACATAACGGCTCTTTCAAGAGTGACGTGTCCAAAAGAGCCTGATCAATTCAAGTCGAATTATCTCGCCATTCAAAAATGTATAAAAATAAAATCTTTCATTTCATCATGTCGCTATGACCATCATATAAATTTCATAAATATTTAATATGTAATTAAATTTTTAGTTTATGACAAATCAACAGAAATGTAACCAAGCTGTTTTAAGGTGAGAAACGTTTTTGAAGCCTCTCTATAGAAAAGTACTTTATGAAAATTACACACTTAACAACAGCTATTTTATTAGCTTTAACTTTAAGCGCTTGTTCAAGTGACGATGAAAATACATCAACGCAACCGCCAGTCAACCCAGAAGAGCCTACCGTTCCAGATCCTGAGCCTGAAACACCAGAACAACCTGTGCCAGTTCCTGAAGTTTACCTGGATGAAAACTTTGACCAAATGACGGAGATTCCTGCAACCTGGTCAATGCCAAGATCAAATGCTGGAACAGTCTATTTAAGCGAAGGTAGCTTATTTTTAGATGGTCGTGCCAACGACACGCAAATGACCTTGGTGATGCTGCCACAAGAATATCAAAAGTTGCGTAATTATCGTATCGATATGGAGTTTGCCTATGTGGAACGTAATAATGGCGGACGCTGGGGAAGTATTATTTACCGTGCTGCAGATCACTATGCTGAACCTGCATTTTCACCCTATTACCAATTTGCGATTCGTGGCGATGCCACAGGTGCAAGCGGTCTAGAACTTGCTTTACGTCAACCGACCAATGCCTGGAATGTCCTACACAAATCCGCGTATAAAGAAAATATAGACCCGACCAAGACTTATAAAGCCACGGTGATTGTGCATGGTAAACGTGTACGCCACTATATCAATGATGAGCTGGTACTGGATACTTCGCTACCGTATAGTCTCGATCAAGGCGGCATTGGATTATCTACAGCAGGTCTGCTGATGCGAGTAGAGCGTCTAAAAATTACCGAGCAGCTTGATGCGCTACCTGAATCAAATAAAGTGACCGATATCATCGATCATCGCCTCCCTGTTTCAATGGCTCCTACGCTGGCTCAACCGGCTCCTCTCACCGGAAATGCCTCGGTCAATGCCACCCATATTGCATATCAGCTAGATGAGCAACTCAATTTATTGAATGCAAATAATCAAAAAGTTATGCATTTACGTGATTATTTGAATGATAGCAACCGCCGTACCTTACCTCTTTTAACCATCAAAAATGAAAATACCATCACGCAATTAAAAGCACTGTCTACAAACTATGATTTGACAGATTTCACTTTTGTGTCTGATCAAGCAGATTTATTACGTAAAGTTCGTCTTGCTCTTCCAAGCTCTCGTACTGCATTGGATTATTCACGTCACACTGGATTAACCCATAGCCGTAAAGATATTGTACAAATTGCACACAATACCAACTCTTCACTTTCTAAAATTGTGATTTTACCGTCGCATTTAGTGAAACAAGAGGTCGTAAGTCATTTACAGCGTTTACTGATTACCCCTTGGGCAAGCACAAACACGACCACTCCAGTTTCAGCCGCACAAATTTTAACGACTGGTGTGAATGGGATTTTGACCACTCAGCCCGATACTTTCCAGAATCTTATGAAGAGCATGGCACCTAATACCTTATTGCGTAAGCCGCTAATTACCGGGCATCGTGGTATCCCTGCACTGGATGACGAAAACACGCTAGAAAGTATGTTAAAAGCAATTGAGGTCGGTGCAGATGCCGTTGAATACGATGTCTATATCACCAAAGATGGTCATGTAGTCTTAATGCATGACGACACTACTACACGTACCACCGGTGTTGCGCGCAAGATTGAAGAAATGACTTTGGCAGAAGTTCGGGAATTACGCACTTTAGGCAAACAGCGTCAAATTCCAACAATGGATGAAGTACTTACAGAGGTGAAGAAATATCCACATGTGGTGAATTTTATTGAAATTAAGAGTCCAAAACCTGAAATTGTACCCGCCATTAAAGCACTACTAGATCAACATGATGCCTATGACCAATCTATCGTCATTAGCTTCAGTGGTGCCCAAATCCTCCATATGAAGAATGTGTTACCCGGCGTATCCACCGGTTTCTTAACCAATACTCCAACCGCCCAGAGCGACATTGTGAATACCCGTCGTATTCTGGATGCCACCCAACAGTACTCCTCGACATTTAACCCATCTTTCGGGGGATTAAGTAAAGAGCTCATGACGCTTGCCAGTCAACGTGGCGTGACCTTCTGGCCATGGACATTCCGGTTGAATAAAGAAGATTTCAATCGTATGTATGTTCAAGGCACTCATGGCCTAACCACTGACTATGCACATGATTCCTCTAATTTAATTGTCAAGCTAAAGACCCCTGCAGAAGTTACTGCCACAGTGGGCAAACCTGTAGAGATCTCTGGTCAAACCACGACTCAAGTGGGAGAAAAAACCACCTATATATTTAAAGAAATGCTGGTTTTACCTCAATCCGCTAAATACACTCAATCAGGCCAAGCCGTGACATTTAGTGAAAAAGGTACCGCCTATGTAATGCCTCGCTACAATTACACCATGGCACCGAATTATAGCTATACACTATATGCAGCACCTGTAAAAGTGACTATTCAATAAATTCCGACATCTTGAGATGACCTTTTATTGAGAACATCACTCATCCACCTCTAAAAAACCCACTCTATTGCAGTGGGTTTTTAACTGAGCTCAATGGAATCATTTAAGTATTAAACCTCGGCTATAATTTCTCGTGTTTATAAACTATTTGATACCTTCTTATTTCAGCCAGTGTTTGCATATAATTTAAAATACTTGCTTCATGATAATCATCTGTTAATACTTCTTTATCCTGACAACAGGCTCTTAATATATTTAATCAGATTTTTTATATTTTTTGATTTATCTGCATAATTTAATATGATGATGGGACTAAATGAGCAGTAAATCTGGCAGAAAAATCGGGGTTTATTTCTGCATTAGTGTCAAATATTAATACCTTCCTATTCTAGTAATAAAAAAAATATAATCCATTGAAAAACAATTAAAATATTTTAATTTAAAGCATGTATTTTAATACTCTCTCCAATATCTTACCTCATTTATTAATCATTTTAACTGCTAAGGCCTAATCACAATTCTAATGAGACCCTTAAAGTTCATAAGGAATTATGATAATATGCAGTTTCTTTGATGTGTGTTTCTTATAAATCCAACTTAAATTCAACTTTTCAATGTGATTTAGCACATATCTTCATCTTTTAATTCATGTCCTATTTTGAGTAGATTTTTTATTCATCTATACAGTTAGGATTGTATCTATTTTTATCTATGATCCTGAATGACCAAACTCAAAATTGGAGGTGAATGCATAAGTTAAAACTAATGGAGATAGCGATGAACCGAATTGCAATTATAGGTGCTGGTCCCAGTGGTATGGCCCAATTAAGAGCATTTCAATCAGCAAAGGCCAAAGGTCTAGAAATTCCAGAAATTGTATGTTTTGAAAAACAAAGTGATTGGGGTGGGCAATGGAATTATACCTGGCGTACAGGTATAGATGAGCATGGCGAACCTGTCCACAGCAGTATGTACCGTTATTTATGGTCGAATGGCCCTAAAGAAGCTTTAGAATTCGCCGATTATACTTTTGATGAACATTTCAAAAAGCCAATCGCGTCTTATCCCCCCCGTGAAGTTCTCTGGGATTACATTAAAGGGCGTGCAGAAAAAGCCAATATTAAAGATCAGGTGAGGTTTAATACCGCAGTACAACAGATTAGCTATGATGAACATAGCCAGCAATTTACAGTTTCTGTAGAAGACTATCAGAACCAATGTCATTACTCAGAGCAGTTTGATTATGTCATCGTTGCCTCTGGACATTTCTCTACCCCACATGTTCCTGTATATGAAGGATTCGACCGCTTCCATGGGCGAGTTTTACATGCTCACGATTTCCGTGATGCTCGTGAATTTAAAGGAAAATCTGTTTTACTTGTGGGCAGCAGTTATTCAGCTGAAGATATTGGTTCTCAATGTTATAAGTATGGTGCTAAACAGATTTACACGTGTTATCGCACCAAGCCTATGGGCTTTAAATGGCCTAGAAACTGGTCAGAAAAAAAGCAGCTTGTTCGCGTAGATGAAGATACAGCCTATTTCGGAGATAACAGCTCAGCAAAGGTTGATGCCATTATTTTATGTACTGGCTATCTGCACCATTTCCCCTTCATTGAAGACAAGTTGCGCTTAAGAACCCATAACTGCTTGTACCCTCTGGGCTTATATCAAGGGGTGGTATGGGAGAAAAATCCGCGCTTATTTTATCTAGGCATGCAGGATCAGTGGTATACCTTTAATATGTTTGATGCCCAAGCCTGGTATGTACGCGATATTATTTTAGGCAAGATCGCCTTACCTGAGGTTGCAGAAATGCAACAGCATACCCAAGCCCTGCATCAGAAAGAGAAGCAATTAATAACCGAGGAACAGTCTGCGAAGTTTCAAGGCGACTATATCAAACAGTTAATTGCACAAACCGATTATCCATCTTTTGATATTGATGCAGTACATAATATTTTCATGCAGTGGAAAAAGCATAAAAAAGAAAATATTATGGGCTTCAGAGATAAAGTATATCGCTCGGTGATGACAGGAAAAATGGCTCAACCGCACCATACCCCTTGGTTATATGCGCTTGATGACTCATTGGAAAGTTATTTAGAAGACCCTAAACAGCAAGAAGCCATGTAGGGCCAGAGCATATCAAAAGCCATCTGTATAAATACGCAGGTGGCTTTTATTGGCTGGTGTGTATTAAAGCTTTTATTCTAAAAATATTTAAAAAAATAAAAAAGGACTGTAGATTAAATTTCTCTCATAACTCAAAAGCCATCTTTTTTTTAAAAAACTTTTGTCCCAAACGTGACTAAAGGTAAACAAGACACTTCATAAGCTGGATTTTAATAGACCTTTTATTTACCCATTAAGCCTACTTCATAATTTTTAAAGTTTTTGATTGGGATTTGATACAGAAGATAGTATGCAGTTACCATAAAAATAGCGGTTTTTTCTTGAGACAATATAGAGCACGCCAAGATATAGATAAGGTATTGATTTTATAAATAATAGTGGTGCGCTCAGCGGGACTCGAACCCACGCCACAGGCTTCGGAGACCTGTACTCTATCCAGTTGAGCTATGAGCGCGCGACGCACATCATAACAAAAAAATCAGCAAGGTAAAGCACCTATCTCTAAGTTATTTAACTTTATGCCTATGCTTTATACAATATTCCAAAAACGCAACATAGAATCCCAAGTGGATGACTTGGCTTATTTTGCAAGATCACTCACAATATCTTAACTTTTCACCATTTGAGATATCCATGACTGATGCACTGACATTGAGGGATTTATCGAAAACCTATAGAAATGGTTTTCAGGCACTGAAAGGAATTAACTTAAATGTACCGGAAGGTGAGTTTTATGCGCTGTTGGGTCCCAATGGTGCAGGAAAGTCGACCACGATTGGCATCATCAGCTCATTAACAAGAAAAAGCTCTGGCACGGTTGAGATTTTTGGTTATGACCTCGACACTCAGCCCTCTAAAGCCAAACAGTGTCTAGGGGTAGTTCCACAGGAGTTTAACTTTGCCCAGTTTGAAAAAACCTTTGATATTCTGGTGACTCAAGCCGGATATTACGGTATCCCTAAAAAAATGGCGCAAGCCAGAGCAGAAGAATATTTAAACAAACTCGGCTTATGGGATAAACGTTCGACCCAGGCACGTATGCTTTCAGGGGGAATGAAACGCCGTTTAATGATTGCCCGTGCGATGATGCATGAACCCAAATTACTGATTCTGGATGAACCTACTGCGGGTGTCGATATCGAACTACGCCGTTCCATGTGGGATTTCCTGAATGAAATGAATGAAAATGGCACTTCTATTATTCTGACCACTCATTATCTGGAAGAAGCAGAAATGTTGTGTCGTCGTATAGCCATCATTGATCGCGGGGTCATTAAAGAAGATACCAGCATGAAAAACTTCCTCAACCAGCTCAATGAAGAATCTTTTATTTTCGATCTGGCCGCCCCAATTGAGCCCCTCAGTCTGGATATTATCGGCGTCCGTTTTAATCTGATTGACCCGTTGACTCTGGAAATTACCCTGGATAAGGCCCATACCATGAATGATCTGTTCCAGTTACTCGAATCACAAAACATCCAGGTTCGCAGTATGCGTAATAAATCCAATCGTCTGGAAGAGCTATTCGTAAAAATGGTTGAAAAAAATCTGGATGGAGCGGCAGAATGAACATGAATCAGCTAGGTATCGCCTTATATACCATTCTGTATAAAGAAATCCGCCGCTTTATGCGGATCTGGCCACAGACTTTGTTACCCCCAGCCATTACCATGAGCCTGTACTTTGTCATCTTCGGCAATCTGGTCGGTTCAAGAATTGGGGAAATGGGTGGCCACAGCTATATGGAGTTCATTGTGCCCGGCTTGATTATGATGGCCGTCATTACCAACAGTTATGCCAACGTCTCTTCCAGTTTTTTTAGCTCAAAATTCCAGAAAAGTATTGAAGAGCTAATCATGAGCCCCGTACCTCTGCACATCGTGTTATGGGGTCATGTGCTGGGCGGTGTCACCCGCGGTGTACTGGTCGCCATAATTGTCAGTGTAATGAGTCTGTTTTTTGCAGATTTATCTATTACCAACTGGTTCGTCACCATTTATACTGTACTGATTACCTCCCTGCTCTTTTCTCTGGGCGGTTTTATCAATGCAGTCTATGCCAAATCTTTTGATGATATCTCAATCATCCCGACATTTGTATTGACGCCGCTGACCTATTTAGGCGGGGTGTTTTATGCAATTTCAGCCCTCGGTCCATTTTGGCAAAATTTATCTTTGATTAATCCTGTGGTGTACATGGTCAATGCCTTCCGCTATGGCATTTTAGGTCATAGCGATGTCAATGTTGCCGTTTCACTGACAGTAATCAGCTTATGTTGTGCAGCACTGTATATGCTTGCCTATCATTTACTCTCCCGTGGTTCAGGAATGCGTGAATAATGAGTGTAGAACAATCTCTTCTTGGTAAAGACACCAACTACCCGACAGAATATCAACCCGATGTTCTGTTCCCTATTTCACGCGCACCTGCCCGTGAAAACTATGCCCATGTAGATGCCATTCAGCAAGGCAAAGACTGGTGGCATGTCTTTGAAATTTCCTGGTTAAATGCAGTCGGCATCCCGCAAGTAGCCATTGGCCGGATTGCCCTGCCGGCATCTTCACCCAACCTGATCGAATCCAAATCTTTAAAACTCTACTTTAATAGCCTGAACTTTACGACGTTCAACTCAAAAGATGCCTTTATCCAGACGGTAGAACAGGATTTATCCCGCGTGGCTGAAGCGGAAGTGACGCTAGAACTGTTTCAGGTAGATGAGCTTGAAGTTTCCAAGCCGGAAGGCATTTCTATTGATGATCTGGTGCCAGAACGTCTGGAAAATCATCCCAATGCCAACCTGCTGGCTTTGGATCTGGAAAATCCACAAGAAGGCGAAATCCAGCTTTACTCTCATTTGCTCAGAAGTAATTGCCCGGTGACTGGCCAGCCAGACTGGGGAACAGTTTTTATACGTTATCAGGGCAAAAAACCTTGTTATAAGAGTATATTGGCTTATATTATCTCTTATCGTCAGCACAATGGTTTTCATGAACAGTGTGTGGAACAGATGTTTGCCGACATCTGGCAACAGCTGAAACCAGAAAAGCTGATGGTTTACGCCACCTATACACGTCGTGGTGGATTGGACATCAATCCTTGTCGTGTATCGGATTCAACATGGATGCCTCGCCCTATACGTTTAGCGCGACAATAAAAAACATTGAGGTTTAACAATGCCATTTTTTGGTTTTATTCCTTCTGCAGAACTATTAAATACTATTCAGACTGCACAGAAAAATAAAAACTCAAGTGAACCGCTTTATCCTTTACGTGACAAAACCGCATTGATGATTAATGATGAAATCCTCGACGCGATTCTCACGGAACTGGTACGCCGTTTTCCTGCCAGCGACAAGCGTGATACGGCAGAAAAACTGGCGGGTTATATCAAGTCGACTGTTGCAGTTTTACTCAAGCAGTTGCTGGGTAAAGCATCAAATGAGGTGGTGAAAGAGTCGATTGCCTTCTCTGAGCGTAGTCTGTTCAAAGACCCGGCTGGCCATATGCGTATCGGTGAAACGCTCGACGCCAGTCTGGTCACTAATCTGAAGCACCAATTTGCTGAACTCAAAGCTGGCAATACGGTAGACAAGCAAACGCTGAGTAACCTGTATAAACAGTTTGCTGAAGCCACTGTACGTCATTTTATGGTCGACTTTAATAAAACCCTCGATTTGGGGATGATCAAACGCAAAGCAGCAGATATTGGCGCTGCTGCCGTAATTAAAGCCGTTAATATTGCCGCTGATAAAATCATTCTGAATTTAACCAAAGAAGAATTGCAGATTATGGCGGAATATCATGACACCTTGTTCTATACCGAGTAATGTCTCAGCCTGAACATGCTCCCTTTAAAAAACCTGACTCCGGTCAGGCTTTTTAGTCTCCATGAAATAGCTTGTTACAGTTAAAGGCCATAAAAATGAAATGTGCTTTAAAAACAGCCAACATTTCTTTATTTTTACCACACTTTCTATGACTCATATTCGCGGCAATGTTATCTTTATTCACAGCTTTAAGCCGGAAAATTGAGAAAAACAAATTCTTCTATTTTTGCGGCATGATTCAAATGACATAGCCACAAACTCACCAGAAATTTGGAAATCATAGCAAGATGTTGAAATTTGATTTATATAAAAAATTGAAACAATATTCAATTCTATTTGCCACCTTGGGCCTGAGCAGCAGTATTGTTTCTGCCAATGACTTTCAACATCATCCTTCCTATGCCAGCTTTAAACAAAGTACCATGCAAAAATACGGCCTGACCGCAGGGCAAATCGATTCCGCGATGGCTGGGACAAAAAATCTTCCGAATATTATCAATATCATGAATCGTCCGGGCGAAAGTAAGCCATGGTATGCCTATAAAACCAATTTTCTGGCTGAGTCTACCATTCAGCGTGGCGTACGTTTTAAACAGCAGTATGCAGATACCCTTAACCGTGCTGAGCAGCAATTTGGAGTACCTCAGGCGATCATTTTAGGCATTTTGGGAGTAGAAACTGGTTTTGGGAGCAACAAAGGCTCATTTATTACCCGTGATGCCCTAGCCACTTTAGGTTTTGGCTATGAGCGTCGTGCACAGTATTTCCAGGATGAGCTGGCGGCTTTAATCGCCTGGTCCTATACAGATGGCATTCCAACTTCATCAGTGGTCGGTTCCTATGCCGGTGCGATTGGCTACCCACAATTCATGCCAAGCAATATTCCAAAATTTGGTGTGGACTATGATGGTAATGGTCATATTGACCTGCGTAATTCTGCTGTGGATGCAATTGGTTCCATTGCCAACTATCTGGCCCAGTATGGCTGGCAGCGCAACCAGCCAGTGGCATTTCCGGCGCGTTATAGTGGCTCTAATCCAGAGGCAGTGATTGCCAAGGATTTAACCCAGCCTGTACCTTATGGAGTACTAAAAAGCCAAGGAGTCAGCCCGATGAATCCGATCGTAAAAATTGACGATCTGGACATGGTGAGCCTGATTCAATTACAAGAAAGCTCTGGGCCAATTTACTATATTACTTATCCTAATTTTCAAGTAATTACGACCTATAACCGCAGCCGCATGTATGCGACCGCTTTATGGCTTTTAGGTACAGAAATTACGAGCCGATAACAGTAATTTTTGCTACAAATTATTAAAGTCAAGTTTTTTATAAGAAAATATGAGCGATAAATAGGCGTTTTTAATACAATGTTACAATATTGATTATTTTTTAATCAATCACTGTGTATTTTACGTTCTTTTTTTCAATATTTTAATTAAATACTAGACAGCTTATTGTCAGCATGAATATCATCCTTTTCGTTAAATGTAGTTGCATAAGTTAAATGTCAGGCAGGTTTGGTTGATTTTTCAATAACTTAGACAAATCAATCTAAATATGCTGTTAGGAGTTGATTCGATGCATTCTTCTTTTTTGAAGTATTTTATGGCTATTGCCGCGACGGTCACACTGGCCCAGTCACAGGCAGATATGGTTCCGTCATCTTCATTCAATCATGAAAATGACAATTCTCGTCTAGCTGCACGAGTGTTAAATAAAGAAGCTCAAAGCTTCAATTCAAATTTCACCAATTTGAACAGTCTTTCAATCACTGAACGTTCAGGCGATAAAGTTCGTCGTGAAACCATTGCAGCAAAAATTGAAATACCTGCAGAAGAGCCTTCAGTGATTGAAAAGCTGAATACTGTTGCTTCCAAGACAGTACGCAAGTTTAGCCAAACAGGTACTGCATCCTGGTATGGCCGTCAATTCCATGGCCGTAAAACAGCAAGCGGTGAAACATTCGATATGAATGCTTTAACAGCCGCCCATCGTAGCTTGCCGTTGAACTGTTATATCCGTGTCACGAACAAGAACAATGGTAAAAGTGTCGTTGTGAAAGTAAACGATCGTGGTCCATTCCATGGCAACCGTGTTCTTGACCTTTCTTACGGTGCAGCAAAGCAGCTGGGAATCACCAGTGCCGGAACTGCAAACGTAAATATTGAACGTGTTGCCGGTCCAAATTCTTAAGATTTAACTTGCAATACATTTAACAAAAGCCGCAGGTAATATGCGGCTTTTTTTATTGATACCAAAACCCTAGACCTTAGTTTTTTTCCGAAACTTCAACTTGATCAACTTGCCTGCTATCGATTTCATTTTGACCAACGCTTGCTTCTGTTCTATATTCAGATTTAATTAGAATATGTTCAAGGATGGAGCGAAAAATGAAAACAGTATCGGAATGGTTTGCTGAATATAGCGAAAGCCACCAGAATAAAACCAATAAACTGATTCACTGGGTGTGTGTCCCGACTATTTATTTTTCGATTATCGGTATTCTGGCGCATTTTAGCGCTCTACTAACGGCTGTGCTCTTGGCTTTAGCGTTTATCTTCTATGCTCGCCTTGATATTGTACTGGCTGTCGCGATGGCAGCACTGACGCTGGTCATGGCTTGGCTGATCTGGATTTTACCGATGGGCAGCGGATTCTTTATTGTTCTTTTCATTTTTGCCTGGATTGGTCAGTTTTATGGTCATAAAATTGAAGGTAAAAAGCCCTCTTTCTTTAAAGACCTGCAATTCCTTCTCATTGGCCCAATCTGGTGCATGGATGCATATCTAGGTAAAGTCCTACCATCTTGGAGATCTCGTCAATCTGAGGCCTTACAGCCCACTTGAAGCGTATGTAATATCATTACACTTATAAATCCGGGAAAGTGCTATTCCGCAATCGGTTTTCCCGGTAAATTTAGGCCCTTTCCCATAGCTTGTTGCGTAACTTCAAAACCCTTTAAAGCAAATTATTTTGTACGCTGGGTTTAAAGTCAGTGAATAACCGATTCACCCTCTAAAATTTTGTTCAGGCCAAAAAAAGCCCCATCAAATGGGGCTTTTTTAAATTCTTAACCGAATTATTGTGCAGCAGCCTGAGCAGCAGCAACTTCTTCAGCGAAAGAAAGCTCAGCTTTCTTCTCGATACCCTCACCCACTTCGAAACGAACGAATTGAGCTACAGTAGTAGCTGTTGCTTTCAGAACGTCAGCAACTTTTTTGTCGTTGTCAATTACGTACATTTGACGCTCAAGAACAACTTCGTTCAGGTATTTCTCAACAGAACCTACCACCATCTTTTCAACGATGTTTGCTGGTTTGCCAGATTCAAGTGCTTTCGCTTCAGCAATTTCTTTCTCTTTCGCGATCAGATCAGCTGGAACCTGTTCAGCATTTACGGCAACCGGATTGAATGCAGCAATGTGCATTGCCAAGCCTTTACCAGTATCCGCATCACCTGTGTAAGATACAACAACACCGATACGCAGACCGTGTTTATAAACAGCCAGTTTTTCGCCTTCAAGGATTGAAGCACGACGTACCTGGATGTTTTCACCGATTTTTTGAACAAGAGCGATACGTGCTTCTTCAACAGTCGCACCATCTTCAAGTTTAAGTTCAGCAATTTTAGCAGCGTCAGTTTCATTGGCAGCAAGTGCAGCTGCTGCAACTTTGTTAGAGAAATCAGCAAAGTTTGCGTCTTTAGCAACGAAGTCAGTTTGACAGTTTACTTCTAGAAGGATTGCTTTGTTACCTTCTTGAACAATGGTAATCGCGCCATCAGCAGCAATATTACCTGCTTTTTTAGCAGCTTTTGCCTGACCAGATTTACGAAGGTTGTCAATCGCCAGTTCGATATCACCGCCCGCTTCTGTCAATGCTTTTTTACATTCCATCATTGCAAGACCTGTACGATCACGCAACTCTTTAACCATGCTTGCTGTAACTGCAGTCATGTTTATCTCCTAAATACGGTAGAAAATGAAATCTTTTAGAACAGAAACGGCCCAGAGGATTCTCATGGGCCGCCTGCATACTTAACGCTTACTTTGCCACTGTCACATGTCGCAAAAATGACAAGCTAGCGTCAAACGCATTAAGCCTCAGAAGCTGGAGCTTCTTCTGCTTTAGCTTGTGCATTTGCTTGTGATTGAGCGTATTCTTTACCAGCAATAATCGCATCAGCCATAGCAGAAGCATAAAGAGTTACTGCACGGATCGCATCGTCGTTACCCGGAATAACGTAGTCTACGTTGTCTGGGTTAGAGTTTGTATCAACGATACCAATTACAGGAATACCAAGGTTTTTGGCTTCTTTAATTGCAATCGCTTCGTGGTCAACGTCAATTACGAATAATGCGTCAGGTAAACCACCCATGTTTTTCACGCCGCCTAAAGCACGCTCAAGTTTTTCCATCTCACGGCTACGCTCTAAAGCTTCACGTTTAGTCAGCTTAGCGAAAGTACCGTCTTGAGATTGAGTTTGAAGGTCTTTTAAACGGTTGATAGATTGGCGAAGTGTTTTCCAGTTCGTCAACATACCACCTAACCAACGGTGGTCTACATATGGCTGACCAGCACGTTGCGCTTGTTCACGGATGATTGCAGAAGCTGCACGTTTAGTACCAACGAACAAAACTTTGTTCTTTTTGCTAGCCAAGTTGTTAGCAAAGTTCAAAGCATCATTTAACGCAGGAACAGTGTGCTCAAGGTTAATGATGTGAATTTTGTTGCGCGCGCCGAAGATGTATTCGCGCATTTTTGGGTTCCAAAAACGTGTTTGGTGACCAAAGTGTGCGCCTGCTTGAAGAAGGTCGCGCATGCTTACGTTGTAATCTGCCATTTTCTTTACCTTAAAGTTTGGGTTAGGCCTCCATATATCCGCATTCTCCACCCCGTAGGGCACCCAGAGTAATGTGTCGATATATGTGCGGATTTTAATACACCATTCATCTAGCCTCGCAAATATATTCACGAAAAAGCATTTGATAAAATGGGCGGCTATTTATACCATAGCTACACACAAATTTCCAAAAGTTTTTAGAGATCATGAACACGACTTATCAAGCTCCCCCTCGTTTAATCAAATCCGCAGAAGATATCGAGAAGATGCGCGTGGCTGGACGACTGGCAGCAGAAGTTTTGGATATGATCAAACCGCATATCAAACCCGGCGTCACCACCCTGGAACTGGATACGATTTGTCATGACTATATTGTCAATGTACAAGACGCAATTCCGGCCTGTCTGGGCTATGGTGCGGCTCCTGGTCGTCCTGCTTTTCAGCACACCATCTGTACTTCGGTGAACCATGTGGTTTGTCATGGGATTCCTTCGGAAAACAAAACCTTGAAAAAAGGTGACATCCTGAATATTGATGTAACTGTCATCAAGGATGGTTTCCATGGTGATACCAACATGATGTATATCGTCGGTGGCGAAACCTCAATTTTGGCCAACCGTCTCTGCAAAGTGGCACAGGAAGCCATGTACCGGGGTATCGCTGTAGTTAAGCCGGGTGCAACCATCGGTGATATTGGCCATGCGATTCAGCAATATGTTGAATCTGAACGCTTTAGTGTAGTGCGTGAATATTGTGGTCATGGCATCGGCACGACTTTCCACGATGAACCGCAGGTACTTCATTATGGCCAACCGAATACCGGCATGATCCTTGAAGAAGGCATGACTTTTACGATTGAACCGATGGTAAATGCCGGCGTTTGGCAAACCAAACTACTGGGGGATAAGTGGACCGTAGTCACCAAAGACCATAAATTATCAGCACAATATGAACACACTCTTTTAGTAACAAAAGATGGTGTTGAAGTCCTCACCGCTCGTCCCGAAGAAGATTTGTCACGTTTTACCGCATAACTGCAAGTCTTAAACAGAGCAATGGCCACTTTAAAGTGGCCATTTTTATTTTATATTTCATCTATTAATCAAATATTAAACTTATAAATAAAGCACATCGGGCTTTGCCTGAGCATTTTTAACTCAGGATAAACTTTGACAACTCCTCTATTTTTTCATCAAGTTTTTCAAATTCTTTTGCCCTATATTGAGTATTTTGAGCTAAGATAATGTGCTTTTTATTTTTTAATCCCCATAAGAAGGAATACTGCCGTGGACGTACGTCTCTCTGATCGTGTAAATGCCATCAAACCGTCCCCAACCCTTGCTGTGACGAATAAGGCTGCTGAATTAAAAGCTGCCGGTCATAATGTCATTGGTCTGGGCGCAGGTGAGCCAGATTTTGATACACCGCAACACATCAAAGATGCAGCAATTGCAGCGATTAACAACGGTTTCACCAAATACACCGCTGTTGACGGCACGCCAGGTCTTAAAAAAGCAATCATTGCTAAATTAAAACGTGACAATAACCTTGACTATGCAGCGAACCAGATTCTGGTATCTTGTGGCGGTAAACAATCTTTCTTTAACCTGGCGCTTGCCCTGTTAAATAAAGGCGATGAAGTGATTATCCCTGCGCCATTCTGGGTTAGCTATCCAGATATGGTCATCATCGCTGAAGGTGTACCAGTAATTGTGAAATGTGGTGAAGAGCAACGTTTCAAAATTACCCCTGCACAATTAGAAGCGGCCATCACTGAAAAAACCCGTCTGGTGGTATTAAACAGTCCATCTAACCCGACAGGCATGATTTATACCAAAGCTGAGCTTGAAGCTTTGGCTGAGGTATTACGCAAACATCCAGACGTCTTTATTGCCTCGGATGACATGTACGAGCCAATCCGCTGGACTGACGAGTTCTATAACATCGCAACAGTTGCACCAGATCTTTATGAGCGCACCATCGTATTAAACGGTGTGTCTAAAGCCTATGCAATGACTGGCTGGCGTATCGGCTACGCAGCGGGTCCTGCAAAACTTATCGGCGCGATGAAAAAAATCCAGTCTCAATCAACTTCTAACCCGACTTCGATTTCACAAGTTGCGGCAGAAGCTGCATTGAACGGTCCTCAAGATGTACTTGAGCCAATGGTTGAAGCTTTCAAACGTCGTCATGACCTCGTGGTCAATGGCTTGAATGACATCAAGGGTATTTCTTGCTTACCTGCTGATGGTGCTTTCTATGCTTATGCCAACATCAAACCGTTGATTCGTGCCAAAGGCTTGAAATCTTGCACAGAGTTCTCTGCCTGGTTACTGGAAGAAACGGGTGTTGCAGTTGTTCCTGGCGATGCATTCGGCTTGGGTGGCTTCATGCGTATCTCTTATGCAACTGCTGATGAAGTACTGGTCGATGCGCTTGCACGTATTAAGAAAGCGGCTGACTCTATTGAAGGCGTTGATGAAGCGATTGCTTCAATTGAAGCTGAAAAAGCTGCAAAATAATCTAAATTATTAGATTAAAGAGACCCGCGGTCATGATATGAGTGCGGGTTTTTTAATTTTAAACATTTACAGCTGTTAAAGCATCACGATATTTTTCTGGGACTTGAGCATCAGTCCAGTTTACACCCCATTGCATCATGGCTTGCAACATAGGCGCCAAAGCCTTCCCCTTTTCAGTCAGTACATATTCAAAACGCTGCTGCCGGTCAACATAGGCCTGTTTAACTAAAATCCCTTCATTCACCAGACGCAACAGACGATCAGATAACACATGACGGGTCAGGCCCAGATTCTGCTGAAACTGTTCAAAGCGGGTCATGCCTAAAAAGGCATTACGAATAATTAACAAGGTCCAGCGATCACCAAAAATTGCCAGACTTTTAGCAATCGGACAGTTTTGCTCAGTTGCTTCAGTCCATTTCATAAATGTAAGTCCGCGGAGAATTATTTTACTGACTCTACTTTAAACAATTGACTCCTCTCGACACAAGTTCTACTTTAGAACTTGAAAATTTGTAAATAACAATCTAATCATATTGATAAAACAGTGACGCAAAGGAATAACCATGAATCCTAAAGAAATGACCGGACTACAACTTCTGCAAGCCATGGCCGCCGGCCATATTCCTCCTGCCAGTATCAGCCAGACGATCCCCATGAAACCAACCGTAATTGAAAGTGGACAGGTCACCTTTGAAGTACAGGCTGATCAACGTCATTTAAACCCTTTAGGTGGTGTACACGGTGGCTTTGCTGCAACCGTACTCGATACCGTAACAGGTTGTGCTGTTCACAGCGCTTTAGAAGCAGGCATTGGATATGGCACCATTGATCTGAATATTAAAATGTGCCGCCCTGTTCCACAAAACCAACCGCTGACTGCTATTGGCAAGCTGATTAATATGAGTAAAAATCTTGCGATTTCAGAAGGAGAAATTGTGGATGAAGATGGCAAACTTTATGCACACGCAACAGCCACATGTATGATTCTTCGTTAAATATTTACAGTACATTATGCTTTAAAGCGCCCCCAGTCTATCTGCAAGTTTCACAGATTTCGGTCGGGTTAAAGCACGATATTCAAAATAATGTTTCGAGATATGCGCCAGACTCAACTCCTGAGTTTGGCCAGTCGATGCCTGCCAAACTTTAGATTGATTCGATCCAGTCAAAAAATTACCTGAAATTGCATAAATATATAAATCTTTTTTTGAGACTTCAGGAACATGCAGGAATATTTCAAAACTGAACTGCGGTTCTTTTTTAGCCAACCATTTTTCTGAAAACCACAGTTGCAAGAGATCCCCGAGATATAACTGTTGATTCGCTAAGGGCCATAAACAGATTTCAGCACCTGTAACAGGAGTAAAATATTGGCTCGAATCTTGAATAATATCGAGATAATGCTCTTGATAGAAAGACCACTGCGCGAAAATTTGGGGGATTGTGAGCGTATTCATTCGCTTTCTCCAGTTTAGCCATTTTTGTGCTGGCAAGTCGGTTTAAATCCACACTGTTTGACCATTTGATCAAACGACTTTATGGATTCAATCTAGCAACTGGATATTCTCCTGACAAGTATTTTTCAATATTTTTATGCAATTGTTTAAATTAAAATCAGATAAATATGATTTGTCATAAATATGAAAGTTTTTGCTTGACCCTTGTCAAAATGTCTCTATAATCGCATGCAGATTCTCCCATAGCTCAGTCGGTAGAGCGACGGACTGTTAATCCGCAGGTCCCTGGTTCGAGCCCAGGTGGGAGAGCCAAATTCAAGAAAGCCCGCAGCATTAAAGCGGGCTTTTTTATTTTCTATTTTATGCCCTCCCTTCTTTTAGCGACCTTAAAATCATCAACTCGCTTTGCTAAGCTGCCTATATGGCAGTACACTTGGTCACAAGGATGTAAAAGAAGTAACCAGTTTTCTAAGCTGCCTATATGGCAGTACACTGAGAAACAAAGAATTGAACTGGTGCAAGAATTTTCTAAGCTGCCTATATGGCAGTACACCGTGATGCTCTGAGTCATTACACGATTAGCGGTTTCTAAGCTGCCTATATGGCAGTACACTTTAGCGTCTGCATCTCGCTGTACTTGTTTTTTTTCTAAGCTGCCTATATGGCAGTACACTATAAGAATCTGCACCTGATTTTATGTGTTGTTTTCTAAGCTGCCTATATGGCAGTACACACAACCAAAATACCTAAAACCAGATAAAAAACATAGTATTATCTTAAATATACCCCAATAGCCCTCTTATTCCTATCTATCTATAAGTTTCTGATTTTTATATTTAATTATAGAATAAAAATATTTTGGGTTAAATAAAGCCTCTATTTAATCAACTTCAGCCCAAAGAAAAAGCGGGAACTTTGTCCCGCTTGCATCATGTCAAACTTATGCTGCCTGTACGGGCACACCACTATGAAAACGAAAAAGCTTATCTGGACTTAAAATCAGATTCTTCTCTACTTCCCGGATATGCTCAATACGGCTCCGGATATTCTCTTCTGGATTTTTCCATTTTGCGGTTTTTGCCACATCCATCGCCAGTGCCAGATAATCCTCATAATGGCGGGATTCGGATTTCAGCAGATAACGATAATAACGGCCCAGCTCTTCATCGACCAAAGGTGCAAGTGCATAGAAACGCTCACAAGAACGGGCCTCCACAAAGGCACCAATGATCAATACATCAATCAGGGCTTCTGGCTCATAGGTCCGAATTTCTTTACGTAGGCCACCTGCATAACGCCCCGCACTAAGACCAATCCATTGCTGACCACGTTTGCTCATAAATTCCAGCACTTGCTCATAGTGCAGCATCTCTTCACGGACCAGCTGTGCCAGTTTCACCTGCAAATCTACAAAGAAACTGTAACGAAACATCAGATTCATCGCCGTACTGGCGGCTTTTTTCTCACAGTTGGCATGATCCTGCATCAGAATATCCAGATTATTCAGTGCTTCATTGAGCCAGGCTTGCGGCGTTTCACAACCCAGGAAGCCAATCACGGGCTTCATGAGTTCATCATAATTTATATTTGACATAACGATCTTTTAATCTTAGCGGGCAGCTTTAATTACGGCTTTCATTTCTTGCACTGCCTGCGCCAAACCAACAAAGACAGCATCTGCAATCAGGGAGTGACCGATATTCAGTTCATGAATCTGTGGAATGGCAGCAATCGGAGTGACATTATCCAGATTCAAGCCATGGCCAGCATTGACCACTAGACCTTTAGAAACTGCGTATTCAGCGCCTTGAATAATACGCTCAAGCTCAGCCTGCTGGGCTGCTGGTGTTTCTGCATCGGCATAGGCACCGGTATGAATCTCAATTGTTGGCGCACCACATGCCACTGCGGCATCGATCTGTGCCAGATCGGCATCAATAAACAGTGAAACATCACAACCAATCGCTGTTAATTCCTGAGTCGCCTTTTTCACATCTTCAAAATGACCAACCACATCCAGCCCACCTTCGGTAGTGACTTCCTGGCGTTTTTCCGGCACAAAACAAACATGCTGTGGCTGAATTTCCTTGGCAAAAGCCACCATTTCATCCGTCACCGCTATTTCCAGGTTCATCCGGGTTTTGAGTACGGGACGCATACGACGTACATCATCATCCTGAATATGGCGGCGGTCTTCACGCAAATGCAAAGTAATGCCCTCCGCACCTGCCTGCTCGCAGATCAATGCAGCATTGACTGGGTCTGGGTAGGTCGTACCACGTGCTTGTCTTAATGTTGCGACATGGTCAATATTGACACCAAGTAATGCAGCCATAATATCTTCCTAACTACGATTGAGATTGAGAGTTTTGAATCCACAATTGTCGACTTTTCAAGGGGCGATCGCCAAGCAAGGCAGTAATCACCTGTCGATAAAGCTTCGTCAGTAATTGTAACTGTTCTGGGCTAAAATCCCTACCACTTTCATAGTGCAGCATGGTTAAAATCTGCTGGCCCGACAAATTTGAGCGAGATGGCTTGGCGGTAGGCATAAAGCCATCATTTAACTGAAAATAATAATGCTGCGAGGGATTGATAGGCACCTGATTGGCATCGACTGAAAAGTCCAAAGCGTAGCCCAACTCTTCAAGCAGCACATGCTCGAACTGGCGCAGGATTTGCTTTAAATAACTATGAGGATCAGTCTGGACAGAAAGCTGCTGCAAAGCCACTAGCGTTTCGCCATATTTGGCATAAGTCTGTGGCATTTCCACTTCCAGGGGACACAGCCGCAGCAGAATTTCATTTAGATAAAAACCGGAAAAGAAGGCATCACCAAAAAAGAAAATAGGCTGATTAACAATTTCAAGCTTGATAAAGTTTTTCAGTTCGGATTTTCCTGAAGCCTGCAAACTGATCGGCTGATATTGAGGGGGTGGAGTTTGTCGAAGTATGCCATCCATCCGGCCATATTCCTGCGTAAACAGGTACACAATATGGCTACGTTCGCGGTATTTACGATGATGAATCAAATAGCCATGCAGCACTTCATTACGCATAGACTGCTGGCTTAATCACGATCTTTTTTAGATTGTTGTTCATCTTCGTCGTCCCCGTCCGGGATGACGGCACCAACGACGGCCGCAGTACCTTTGACCACCCCTTTTGTGGTTTTATAGGCCACTTTTACAGGTACAGTCACGACTTTGTGAATACAGCCCTGCAAGAACAAGACACATACCATAAGGGCTAAAACTTTCATCATGCACTCTACCTGTAAAATTTCAGTGATTAAATATCGCTATAACCAAGGCTCTTCAATGCACGCTCATCGTCAGACCAGCCGCCTTTGACTTTCACCCAAAGCGTCAGCATGATTTTTTGCTCGAACATTTTTTCCATATCCACCCGTGCATCCATACCGATTTTTTTCAGTTTAGATCCTTTTTCACCAATTACGATGGCTTTTTGTCCCGGACGGTCAACAAAAATTGTGGCATCGATATAGGTACAGGCAGGCTTCATACGCCCTGTTTTTTCATTCAGTACCGGCTCTTCGATTTTAAAAGATTCAATCTGAACCGTCAGGTCATATGGCAGTTCTTCACCGAGCTGGCGCATGATTTTTTCACGGATAATTTCAGAAGCCAGGAAACGTTCTGAACGGTCTGTTAGTTGATCTAGCGAATAAAGCGGTGGCTGAAATGGCAGGTATTTGGCAATCGTGTCACGTAAATGCTCCAGATTGGCACCACGCAGTGCAGATACTGGTACGATTTCCGCAAAGTTCATCAACTTGGCACGTTCCTGAATCAGCGGTAAGGCCTGATTCTTGTTTTCAAACGTATCCAGCTTGTTGATGACCAGAATTACCGGCATCTCGGCATTCTTTAATTTTTCCAGCACAAGCTCATCGTTCTGGGTCCATTTCTGTGCATCGACCACAAACAGCACCAGGTTCACATCACGTAAGGCCGAATGTGCAGCACGGTTCATCATTTTATTGATGGCACGGACTTCTTTCTTGTGCATCCCTGGCGTATCCACAAAGACCGCCTGAGATTTTTCACGTGAATCAATTCCCACAATTTTATGACGTGTGGTTTGTGGCTTACGTGAAGTAATGGAAAGTTTCTGACCGAGCAAATGGTTCATCAGGGTAGATTTACCCACGTTTGGCCGGCCAACAATCGCAACAAAACCGCTACGATAATCCGAAGGAATCTCAGTACCTTCTGCACTAAAGAATTGACTAATCAAGTCATTGCTGTCGCTTTGCGACTCGTGATCAGCATCGATGTGATCGGAATGAGTAGTCATTAAGACTTATGCTCCAAAAGTTTTAAAATATCTGCCGCTACAGCCTGTTCGGCAAATCGGCGGCTTGAACCTTCCCCGGTCATTACTGACATCCCCTGAACCTGACATTCCACCTTGAAATGTTGATTCGGGGCATCACCCTGAATATCGACCACCTCGTAAACCGGGAGAGGTTTTTTACGAGCTTGTAAATATTCCTGCAAGCGTGATTTCGGGTCTTTTAACTGGTCGGTGGGCTCAATATTGTCCAAATATGGTTCATACCATTTTAGCACAACCGCTTCCAGGATATTCAGATCGCCACAATCAACATAGATGGCACCAATAATCGCCTCGACCGTATCTGCAAGTATAGACTCGCGATGATGACCGCCAGATTTCAATTCACCCGTACTGAGAATTAAATTCTGGCTAAGTTTTAAATCATTGGCGATTCTACCCAGCGCTTCCTGACGCACCAAGGTCGCACGCATACGCGTGAGGCGCCCTTCATTTTCGTGCGGATAAGCTGTGAACAGATAGTTCGCAATGATCATTCCTAAAAGTGAATCGCCTAGAAATTCTAGGCGCTCATAGTTATGTTTATGACTGACTGAACGATGAGTCAGGGCCAGCTTAAGTAAATCAGCCTGTTTAAACTGATAACCAATTCGTCTGGTCAGACGTTCATCATTTAGTTTTGACTGTGCTTTGATCAAACTCTTTCTCAAACTTCATCACTAAATCGATATTCATTACAAAATTTTTGCGAATTTCATAATTCTTGTGTACCTGCAAGCCATCCGTATTGGTGACTCGGGCAATGTCATCAAACTTCAGATCACGAATATTATTCATCTGTAAGCGCTGATCCATCTGTTGACTGAATTGTGATGGTGCCATGTTGGCGGGAGCAGTCTTAAGCAGCTCCTCAACCTGGTTATCAACCATACGGTCATCGAAATACGGCCCCCACACTGCAATTGCCACTTTTGCAAGAAATGCAAAGCCTACAATTGCAACCAAAATTCCAATATAAGAAGCACCCTGTTGATGTTTCATTTTTTATTTTCCTGACTGAAACAATTAATCAATCATTCCGTTTCGATTAAACGATGGCATTTTAAAGCCAGGCTCTTTATGCATCCAGATATAGAATGCTCGACCTGTTAAGTTCTCTTCCGGAACAAATCCCCAAAAACGGCTATCAGCACTCTGATCGCGGTTGTCCCCCATCGCGAAATAGTGCCCTTCTGGTACTTTGATTTCCCAATATAATCCATTTTCAGTGGAATACTTGCCATTGTCCACATAGTTAATAAATGGTGCCTGACGTGCAACATTCACGTTTTCAAGTTCACGCATGGTGAACGTATGCTCGCCAATGGTTTCTTTATGATACATCGAATTTGGTGTATCCATACGGTCTTTTTCACGGCTAAATTCTACCGGAACTTTTTCGACTTTTTGACCATTAATAATAAGCTGACCATGATCATAAACAATATGATCGCCGGGTAAACCAATGATACGCTTGATATAGCTAATCGTTGGCTGTGGCGGATAGCGGAATACCGCCACATCACCGCGTTCCGGATGGCCGGTATCAATAATTTTGGTGTTTACAATCGGCAGTTTTACCCCATAGTCAAATTTATTGACCAAAATAAAGTCACCCGTTTCCAGGGTCGGCACCATTGAATCTGATGGAATATTGAAAGGCTCATACAAAAACGAACGTAAGATCAGGACCACTGTCAGCACTGGCCAGAAGTCATAAGCCCATGTGATGATAAAATTTTCATTGCCCTTGCCCCGGGTCTGCCGCTGCTTCAGTACAAACTTATCCAGCAACCAGATTGCGACAAAGATTAAGGTCGCAGGAACAAGAATCAAATTAAAATCAAAATCCATGGGCTTTATCCTTATTATTTAGCGTTCGACTTTCAATACAGCTAAGAACGCTTCTTGCGGGATTTCAACACTACCCACCTGTTTCATACGTTTCTTACCTTCTTTTTGTTTCGAAAGCAGTTTCTTCTTACGCGAGACGTCACCACCATAACATTTTGCCAATACGTTTTTACGCATCGCTTTTACAGTTGAACGAGCAATAATTTGTGCGCCAATGGCCGCCTGAATCGCCACATCGAACATCTGACGCGGAATCAGGTCTTTCATTTTTTCAACCAGGGCAATACCACGATGACGGGCATCCTGACGGTGACAAATCATGGCCAGCGCATCAACTTTTTCACCATTGATCAGGACATCCACCTTCACCAGTGAGGAGCTTTCAAAACGCACAAAGTTATAATCCAGCGAAGCAAAGCCGCGTGAACACGACTTCAATTTATCAAAGAAATCCATGACCACTTCAGCCATCGGGATTTCAAAGGTAATAGAGACCTGATTACTCATGAACTTCATGTCTTTTTGTACGCCACGGCGCTCTACACACAAAGTCATTACGTTCCCTAGATACTCTTGAGGCACCAGAATATGACACTCAGCAATCGGCTCACGCAGGTCTTCAACGGTTGTACCATCCGGCATTTTTGAAGGACTGTCGATATAGAGGATTTCACCGTTTTTCATCACCGCTTCATAAATGACCGTCGGTGCAGATGAAATCAGGTCCAGATCGTATTCACGCTCTAAACGTTCCTGTACGATCTCCATGTGCAGCATGCCCAAGAAACCACAGCGGAAACCAAAACCAAGTGCATCTGAACTTTCCGGTTCAAAAAACAGTGCCGAGTCATTGATCTGTAGTTTCTGCAAGGCTTCACGGAATGGTTCAAAGTCACTGGCATCAATCGGGAAAAGCCCCGCATAGACCTGTGGTTTCACCTTTTTAAATCCGGGTAATATTTCAACTTCTGGTGTGGTCGCCAAGGTAATCGTATCCCCGACTGGTGCACCAAAAATGTCTTTAATCCCTGCAATGACGAAGCCAACTTCACCCGCTTCCAAAATGTCAGTTTCAGTATGTTTTGGATTAAAGATACCTACCGACGTAATGATGTGCGTTTGCCCTGTTGATTTCATCAACATCTTGTCGCCTTTACGCACACGACCCTGCTTGATCCGAACCAGAGAGACAACGCCCAGATAGTTATCAAACCATGAGTCAACAATCAGCGCCTGAAGGGGTGCCTCGCGATCACCTGTTGGAGGTGGAATCACATTGACCAGAGTTTCCAGAACGCCTTCAATGCCCAGACCCGTTTTCGCTGAACAGGTTGGAGCTTCTGTCGCCTCAATGCCAATAATATCTTCAATTTCCTGAATCACACGTTCAGGTTCAGCCTGCGGCAAGTCAATCTTGTTAAGGACTGGCAGTACTTCCAGACCTTGCTCAATCGCAGTATAGCAGTTGGCTACAGACTGGGCTTCTACTCCCTGTGCGGCATCCACCACCAGAAGTGCCCCTTCACATGCTGCCAGAGAGCGTGAAACTTCATAAGAAAAGTCCACGTGTCCCGGAGTGTCAATAAAGTTCAGCTGATATTCCTGACCATTTGGATGCGTATAGTATAGCGTCACGGAGGTGGCTTTAATGGTAATCCCACGTTCGCGCTCTAGCTCCATTGAATCAAGAACTTGGGCCTGCATCTCACGATCCTGCAAACCACCACAAGTTTGAATAAAACGATCTGCAAGAGTCGATTTACCGTGGTCGATATGCGCAATAATCGAGAAATTACGAATATTTTTAATATCAACAGATTTTTTAGCTTGCGCCATGGGCTACCTTGAGAAAAAACGTGTCATGCAATTAAAAAAGATACTGCACAACAAAAACCGAATAGAAATTGCCGAGGATTATAGCAGAATGATGATACAGAAAAAGGATTATCTTTTCCTGCTTTTAAGTCGCCACTCCGCCCTGCTGATTGTTTACTGTGGCAACTCAAGCATATGTTTTTGCTGTTCAGATCACTTGTGCTTGAATGAGCCAGTAACCCAGATCATTTTTCTTGATAAAAACCCTGCTTTCAGGTCGTAGCAAGCCACTTAAAATATCTCGGATCTTTATGATTCAGTCCGCTCGGCAGAATAACAAAACCTATCTGGTTTAAAAGCGAATCAGGCAGTTTCTATGCAATAAGATTGAGAAAAATCAAGCGGATTTAGCTCAGCGGAAATAGGCTGATAAGCCTGGGTAAAGCTTGGTGACATACGTTTGGGACGTCCTGTCTCGATTTCTATACAGGCCCATTGTGTACTTCCTGTAAATAGCAGAGCCTGATCCTGAGGACGGTAAAATGCATATTGTCTGAATAAATACAAGGCATTTAAATCATTCAGCCAGGTCCGTAAAATAATCTTGTCACCCTCAAAGGCAGCCTTCCGGTATTGCACCTGATGTTGCACAGCGACCATGGCATGTTTAAGTTGTAGGTATTCTTTGAGTCCCAGCCCCAAATGCTCGATGTGTGCTGAGGCTACATCCTGCATCCATTGCACATAAACCACATTATTAACATGCCCCAAAGCGTCAATATGCTCGTTTTTTACCTCTAAGACCTGATCAAAAATACCTGACACTTTTTATTTGTCCTTTCATTCAACTGTTCTGGCTTGCCTCAGTCTACAGAAATTTTCACTGGGGTAAATTGCAAAATATAAAAAACCGTCTTCACTTAAAGACGGTTTTTAAATAGAACTTCTTAACTTCAGGAAATACGCATTCCCACTATTGCACGCTGTCCCTGACGGATTAAGGTCACCCGTGCAACTGTGCCTTTTTTCAACTCTGAAACAGCTTCAATAAAGCCATTGGTATCCTGTATCGGTGCATTATTGACCTGGGTAATGACATCATTCGGCATGATCCGGGCTTGAGCTGCAATTCCGCCCGGGCGTATATCCTGAATCACCACCCCTCCTTTAATTTCCAGCCCAGTCAGTTCCGCCGGGGTCAGATTCCGGATGGTCACCCCCAAGATCGGGCCTTTGGAAGGCCGAGCCGGGGTAGCCGTTTTGGCTGGTGTATTGTCTGGAGCGGTGACTAAAGTTGCCGCAATTTGACGGCGTTTATCATCACGCAACACTTCCAGTTGAACGCGTTGTTTCGGGGCAGTACGGTTCAGGTAATTCAGCAACTCGCTGGTTCTTGAAATAGAGGTTCCATTATATTTTAGAATCACGTCTCCAGGGCGTAGTCCGGCCTGAGCTGCCGGAGAGTTTGGCTCAACCCGGGTCACCAGCGAACCTTCCGGTTTAGACAGCTTATAAGATTCCGCCAGAGTACGGTCAATGTCCTGCAAACTGACTCCCAGATAGGAACGGGTCACTTTTCCGTTTCGTTTTAACTGCTCTGCAACCTCCATGGCCACATCGATCGGGATTGAAAAAGACAGTCCCATATAACCACCTGTACCACTAAAGATCCGTGAGTTGACCCCCACCACTTCACCGCGCTGGTTAAATAATGGCCCCCCGGAGTTCCCCGGGTTTAAGGCTACATCGGTCTGAATAAACGGAACTGCCGTTTCTCCCATCATGTTTCGCATTTTGGCACTGACAATCCCGGCAGAGGCTGAATAATCAAAGCCAAAAGGAGAACCAATCGCCAGCACTGGCTCCCCTACCCGTAAACGGTCTACATCGCCCGTGCTTAATTGGGGGAAATTAGCACCCTGTACTTTAAGTAGGGCAACATCTGTCCGCTCATCACTTCCGACAACCGTGGCATCAATTTCACGGCGATCATTTAAAGTAATAGTCACTTTGGACGCATCTTCAACTACGTGATGATTGGTCAGTAAATAGCCATCCTTACTGATAAAGAAGGCACTTCCATAGCCGGTTTTTTCCTGTGGCATCCGTGGCTGTGGAATAATCACCTGATTGCCAAAAAAGCGCCGTAAAATTTCAGGCACTTGTTGCTGCAGGAGCTCTTCTTCGCTCATTTTCTTGACAACATTGACACTCACCACAGCCGGGCTGACCTTCTCGACCAGATTTGAAAAGTCTACAGGGTTAGCAGCCTGTAGCTGGGCAGCACTCAGAGTGACAGTAGCTGCAAATAATCCTTTTTTTAAGTCCAGAATTTTCATATAAATTATTCACTCAAATTGTTGATAAATTTATGTAAATAGGTTTTATCATAAACATCATTGGTTTTAAGTAACAATATGTTCGCATGTCAGAATACTGCTATCTTGGTTTTTCTACTGCATTAAGTTAAGGCTTTTATTAGTTTTTTGATCAATAAATCTGTATTTAAAAGCTTGCCTTTTATGCAAAAAAGCGCTGTCATTACCAGACTTCTTTTAAATTAGCTGATGGACATGTCTAATTTACATCTCACCCATCATTTTGACGTGATTATTGTAGGCAGTGGCGGCGCCGGCTTAAGTTTAGCACTATCGTTGCCAGAACATTTTAATATTGCAGTATTGGCAAAATCCAGTCTTACGGATGCCAGTACCTTCTATGCTCAGGGCGGCGTAGCTGCCGTACTGGATGAAACTGATTCAATTCAACAGCATATTGATGACACCATGATTGCAGGAGTCCATTTGTGTGAAATGGACGCGGTTAAACATACCGTCGAAGGCGGCAAGCCTTCTGTCGATTTCCTGCTCAAGCATGGGGTGCAATTCACACTGGATGAACAGGAGCAGCTGCATTTGACCCGTGAAGGCGGCCACTCCCAACGCCGTATCATTCATGCAGCGGATGCCACTGGACGCGCAATTTCCACCACATTGGTACAGCGCGCTCAGGAAAAAGACAATATTACGATTTTTGAAAACTATATTGCCATTGATCTGATCTGCTCACAGAAACTTGGTCTTGCAGATCAGGCCAACCGTGCGCTCGGCTTATATGCACTGGATGAAAAAACGGAAAAAGTACATACCTTTTTAGCACCTTTTACTGCCCTCGCCTGTGGCGGTGCGATGAAGGCTTATCTTTATACCTCAAATCCGGATATTGCAACCGGTGATGGGATTGCCATGGCTTACCGGGCAGGCTGCCGTGTGGCCAATATGGAATTTAACCAGTTCCACCCCACCTGTTTATATCATCCCCAGGCACGCTCCTTATTAATTACTGAAGCCATGCGTGGTGAAGGCGCCTATTTACGTTTACCGGACGGTGAGCGTTTTATGCTGCGCTTTGACGAGCGGGCTGAACTGGCGCCCCGAGATATTGTGGCGCGTGCGATTGACTATGAAATTAAACGTCTCGGGATTCGTCATGTCTGGCTCGACATTACTCATAAAGATGCAGATTTTGTCAAAACTCACTTTCCGACACTGTATACACGCCTGCTCGAACTTGGCATTGATATTACCAAGGATATGATCCCGGTTGTTCCAGCTGCGCACTATACCTGCGGGGGCGTTGTGGTCGATGAAAACAGCCAAACAGATATTCAGGGACTGTATGCAATTGGAGAAACCTCTTATACCGGCTTACACGGTGCTAACCGAATGGCCAGTAACTCACTTTTAGAATGCTTTGTATATGGCATCAGTGCTGCCCGACATATTGAAACGCATTTTGAGGGATCTTATCAGTCTCCTTCGGTGCCCGCTTGGGATGATTCACAGGTCACCAACCCGGATGAAGATGTGGTCATTTTGCAGAACTGGGATGAATTACGTCAAACCATGTGGAACTATGTCGGTATTGTCCGTACGACCAAACGTCTGCAACGTGCGCTACACCGCATTGAGATGCTTAAAAAAGAAATCGCAGAATATTATCAGGACTATCAGGTCAGCAAAAACCTGATTGAACTGCGTAATCTGGTTCTGGTTTCAGAAATGATTGTACGTTGTGCCATTGAGCGTAAAGAATCGCGGGGCTTGCACTTTACTCTGGATTATCCGCAGCTTTTACCAGAGCTACGCAAGACGGTGCTGATTCCACCGAGCTTTAAAGTAGAGCAGGTGCTGGTCAATACCGTAGAAGCTTAAAGAGGATTTAAGCTTGTATAAAAAACCGGAAACAAGTTCCGGTTTTTTATAGCTGATTATGCTTGCACTGCAGAAGCCGGCTGGGGCGGCACAGAATAGGTTCCGGTTACATGCGCGACCGGCTGTTCCTGATCAACTGAATAGATCCAGACCTCGCCCACGATCAGTACCCGGCCGACTTTCATTAATTTACATTCTGCCCGCAAGTTCACGCCACCCGAAGGTTTACGTAAAAAATTAATATTCATATTGGTAGTGACCGCTAAACCGACTAGACCGATCTCTCCCAAGATTGCAACATATAAGGCAAAATCCGCCAGCGTCATCATTGTGGGTCCAGAAACGGTTCCCCCTGGACGTAATTCCTGCTCGCCAACCCGATACAGCATCGTGGCACCGCAAGGAACAACGGCTTCAATCTCACATTTTTCCAGACTCTGAGGAAACTCCTGCTCCAAAAACTGAATAATTTCTTCTCGTGTACTTTTCATCATATTTAATCTTCCTGATTTCCTACACTATAGAAGATTTTGCTGGTAAAAATCGAGGGAAAAACCAGATCAAAAGTATAATTGAAAATTACTTATTTCAGATACTGAAAGGCCTGCTCAAATACCTGATCAGGCAGCAAAGTAGCATCAAGACGTTTGATCCGTTCAGGATAACGCTGCCATAAGGTCGCATAACCTGTTCTGACTTTTTCAAAGAAAGTAATTTTTTCTTGTTCAAAGCGGTCCAGTGCACCGCGCTCGCGGGCACGCGTCATTCCCAGTTCAATCGGAGCATCCAGCCAGAACGTCAGATCAGGCATGTGTGCTACAAAGCTTTTATTCAGCAAATTCAGCTTATCTTCACTCACGCCACGTCCCGCACACTGATAGGCAAAACTGGCATCAGTAAAACGATCACATAGAACGGTTTTACCGGCGGACAAGGCAGGCAGAATGACCTGTGCCAAATGCTGGGCACGTGCAGCATACATCAGTAATAATTCGGTATCATGACACATGGCCTCATCATGATTAACACTGAGCAATAAAGCCCGGATTTGCTCTGCCATGGGCGTACCCCCCGGCTCACGGGTCAGAATGACTTCTTTGCCTTGTGCCATCAGATCAGCATAAATTCGATGAATGAGCGTCGTTTTGCCTACCCCTTCTGTGCCTTCAAAGCTAATAAACATACTCATTCCTTATTTTTCGAGCGTAAAACGGTAAGGTATTCCTGCACAGCTTGGTTATGCTCTTGCAGATTGCTACTGAATTTGTGTCCGCCATTGCCTGTAGCAACAAAATAAATATTTTGTGAGTTATCCGGATGCATGGCAGCCTCAATGGCTTTCTTACTTGGCAATGCAATCGGCGTTGGCGGTAAACCTGCCATGGTATAAGTATTATAAGGCGTTGGAGTACGCAGATCTTTGCGGGTAATATTGCCGGTATAGGCATCGCCCATACCATAAATAACCGTCGGGTCGGTTTGCAGACGCATGCCCATGTTCAAACGGCGTACAAACACACCAGAAACCTGTTGCAGCTCACTATCAACACTGGTTTCTTTTTCAATAATCGATGCCATAATCAGCGCTTCATATTTATTCTGATACGGTAGACCTGATGCGCGTTGCTCCCAGGCTTGATCCAGTGTTTTGATCTGTTGCTGATAGAGATTGGTCAAAATCTTGCGGTCAGTTTCCCCTTTGGCAAAGAAATAGGTATTTGGCGCAAATAGCCCTTCGGGATGCGAAAAGGGAATATCAAGTTCCTTGAGCAGCTGTTCAGTAGGCAGGTGCACCACTTCCTTGGTGACCAGCTCATCTTGCTTTAAAGCATCAATTAACTGTTTGAAGGTGGTGCCTTCAATCACCAGAATACGGTTCATCTGGGCATTTTCAGCATTGGAAATCATCTCCATCACTTCACGCATACTCATGCCTTGACGGATTTCATAACCCCCCGCCTTCATGGTGTCATGAATCATAATGCGCTGATAAAGCTTTAAAACAAGCGGAAAGCTGACCTGTCCCTCTTTTGCCAGACGGTCAATAAAACCCGAATAGGTCTCACCTGAACCAATCGCCAATAGCTGTTTTTGCCCCTCGACCGGATAGGCTTTCCATAGACTGCTTTTCAGGATCAGGCCGAGAACCAGAATGATTCCGATCAGTACTAAGGCGATCCCCTTTAGAAAACCTGTCGAGTTGGTTTTATTTGTCTTTTTACTGCTGGACTTGGAAGCTGACATATTAATACGACATCTGATTCAATCGAAGACGGTTAAAAAGTTCAATACAAGCATCTACATTTAAAGCGCGTTGCTCAAATTGAGTGGCAATTTTCATCGGGCTAAGTGCATTACAAAAAAACAGACTGTCAATATGTGGAATTTCATCTATTTCCACATCACGTTGCTGACAGACGATTTGCTGCTCTTGCATCCGTTGCATAATTTCTGCACGCATAACACCGAAGACGCCATTATAACGAAGTTTCGGCGTGACCCATTGATTGTTTATACGAATGAAGCAATTACTGCTCACCCCTTCAACAATTGCCCCCTGTACATTGGTCACCAAGGCTTCAGGCCAAGCGCGTAAATCTGCTTCCTGCTTGAGTAAGACCTGTTCCAGCCGGTTCAGGGTTTTTAGTCCGACCAGATTTGGCATACTCAGGCCTATAGCCTGCTGTAGCACGCCGCTCTGAATCTGCTCATAATTAAAGTCTGATACGGCTTGCGGATAATAAAACATCCACAGGTCCGCAGGATGGTCTGGCAGGCTATAACCTCGCTGACCAATACCACGACTAAGTACGATTTTTAATGTGCCATTCAGTGCAGGTTCTGATTCAAGCAAGACCACTAGGCTTTTTGTAATCAGCCCCAGATCAACATCTAAGCTTAGTTTTTGCTGGCTCATTCTTAGGCGAGCCAGATGACGTTCAGCTAACTCAATGCGATTGTGCCGGATGCGGGCTGTGGTAAAACAGCCATCTCCATAATGAAAGGCACGATCTAACAAATCTATATTATTGACAATTTGAGCATTTTTTAAACATAGCATCCTTAGATCGCCTCTCAAGCCTTAAAGTGAGGTAGTGAAATTATAAGCCTAGTCCCGCTATCTCTGTTACCCAGCTTACATTGGTTTTTCATTATTTTTTATACAAAAATATCACGCCATATCCGCCTCATCTAACCAAAACCAAAGGAGCCAAGGCCGGCATACATCTTCAGTAATTAACAAGCCCAAGGAACTGGCAGCACTACTGTCAGTCGGGACAGGAAGTATACCTGCAAAAGTTTGCCTGAATATTTTTGATGAACCAACTTGCAAATTGTACGACAGCTTAAATCAAGAATTGAGTCCATGCTGGAAAAAACTACCGATCCAATGATTCCTCTTAACCATCGGATACTGGTTCTGATCAAGCATTGCTCTTCGCAATACCAAGGTATCGAAGCAAGAGAGTCCTGCACTCAAGTCATTAAAAGCGCCCATCCTTCAGAAAAAATAATGCCTAAACTCAGGGACAAAAATAGCAGTTAGACCACTATCGGGCCTTTGATGAGAGGAGCACAAGCAATCACACAAAAGCCTGACTCATCTGGTCACTCAGTTAGGCTTTTTTTATAAGCATAGACTCATGACCAGTACTTAAGTGCTTATTATCTCTTTTTTTCATATTGAATTCATTTTTAGTTATTTTTTATGCATAGCTAATAGGATTATGCTGCGCTTAAGTTACAAAACATAGAAAAGAGCGGGGATGCAGATGAGCATTGTACAGACATTAAAACTTGGGGTTTTAGCTATAGCGATTTCGGCAAGCTCTTTTGGTGTGATAGCACAGGATTTTCTTAACGTTTCTTATGACCCGACCCGGGAACTGTATGAAGAGATCAATAAAAATTTCAGCAAATACTGGGAAAGCCGTACCGGTCAGAAAATTAATTTTAAACAGTCGCATGGGGGTTCAGGCAAACAGTCACGTGCTGTGCTGGATGGCTTAGAGGCAGATGTTGTTACTCTCGCACTGGCAGCCGATATTGATGTGCTGGCAAAGAAAGCCCAGCTGCTACCCACAGACTGGCAGAAAAAATTACCGCACAACTCAACCCCATATACCTCGACAATTGTCTTTCTGGTTCGTAAAGCCAATCCCAAAGGGATTCAGGATTGGGATGATCTGGTTAAACCCGGCGTGGCCATTATTACGCCAAACCCAAAAACTTCCGGCGGCGCACGCTGGAACTATCTTGCTGCCTGGGCTTGGGCCAAACACCAGAAAGGTGGCAATGATGCCAAAGCCCGCGATTTTGTGCGTCAAATATATAAGCAGACCAAAGTTCTGGATTCAGGTGCACGTGGTGCAACCACGACTTTTGCTGAACGCGGTATCGGAGATGTCTTGCTGACTTGGGAAAATGAAGCACATTTGGCCTTGCGTGAACAGCCCGGCAAGTTTGAAATTGTGACGCCCTCTCTTTCTATTCTGGCTGAACCACCGGTTGCTATTGTCGAGAAAAATGCCCAGGCAAAAGGCAATAGCTACCTGGCCAAAGGTTATTTGAATTTCCTCTATTCCCCATTAGGTCAGGAAGTTGCAGCAAAAAACTATTACCGTCCGCGCAATAAAGCAGTACTTAAAAAATACCAGCAGACTTTTAAGCCACTAAAACTGGTGACGATTGAGCAGGAATTTGGCGGCTGGACTAAGGTACAACAGACCCATTTTGAAAATGGCGGAATTTTCGACCAGATCGTCAAAGCCAATCAAGCGAAATAACAACTCATTACTTTTAAGGAGCATCGATATGACACATACGCTTATTGTTCCAGGTGTGGGTGGAAGTGAATACTGCCACTGGCAGACATGGTTACAACATCGTCTGATGCGCTGCTCCCGGGTACAGCAAAAAAACTGGCATCATCCTGTCCTGAATGAATGGGTGGCCGAGTGTGTCAAAACCCTTCAAGCCATTCCAGATGATGTGCAGATTGTAGCGCATAGTTTTGGCTGTCTGACCAGTCTGGCGGCCCTTGCCCGGTATCCGGAACTGAAGGCCAAAATCAAAAATCTGGTGCTGGTTGCACCTGCCAATCCGGCACGTTTTGGTGAAAATGGGTTTGCAGATGATAGCCTGACGGATTACCGCGCCTATTTTCAGCAACTCAAGATTCAGGTACCGACTCGCTTATTGATCAGTGAAAATGATCCCTGGCTAAATTTTGCAGATGCCCTGCAACTTGCCAAAGCCTGGAACATCAAACCAATTAATTTAGGTCAGGTCGGTCATGTCAATGTCTCTTCCGGTTTTGGGCCTTTTCCTGAAATTGAACAATACTTAATTTCAGAAAAGACTATGCCACATATCAGTAAAGCTGATGACTGCAAGTATTTATTTAAATTTGCATTTTAGATGCTGCTAACTATGCTTGTGCCAAATTTGTTTTCTAATTTTCGCTGGTCAGCTTCCACCAGCATTCTCTCTTTTGAGGAGTAATCATGTCGCAGCGATCCCGAGTGCTGCCAGGATTTGGTCTTTCTCTAGGCTTTACCCTAGCGTATTTATCATTAATCGTTCTGATTCCGCTTTCTGCCGTTTTTATTAAATCACTGGGCATTGGCTGGGATGGCTTATGGGAAATCCTGAGCTCTGAACGTATTTTAAAATCATTACAGCTAAGCTTTAGTGCCGCCATTATTGCAGCACTGGTCAATGTGGTTTTCGGCCTGTTACTGGCATGGTGTCTGGTACGTTACAGCTTCCCGGGTAAACGCATTATAGATGCTCTGGTCGATTTACCTTTTGCCCTGCCAACTGCAGTGGCGGGTATTGCCCTAACTTCTTTATATGCACCGACCGGCTGGATTGGCCAGTACCTTGAGCCACTTGGAATTCAGGTGGCCTATACACCAATTGGTATTACCCTGGCTTTAATCTTTATCGGTTTGCCTTTTGTGGTGCGTACGGTTCAACCGGTTCTGAGCGATCTGGAAACCGAGCTGGAAGAAGCAGCATCTGCGCTGGGTGCCAACCGTTTGCAGATTGTTACTAAAATCATCTTCCCGATTTTATTGCCAGCGTTAATTACCGGTTTTGCCTTAGCATTTGCTCGCGGTGTCGGGGAATATGGTTCGGTCATTTTTATTGCGGGTAACCAGCCTTTTGAAACGGAAATTGCGCCCTTAATGATCATCTCCCGTCTGGAAGAATATGATTATGCCGGTGCCACCACCATTGCGGTGGTCATGCTGGTATTGTCTTTTGTAATCTTGTTCCTGATTAACTTAGTCCAAGCCTGGGCCAGCCGTCGTACCGGGAGAACTGCGCGATGAGTTTAAATACCAACAGCAATGCGCTGGCTGAAAAACTACAATCACGCGATGCGACTCGAGAGCCGACCTGGGTGCGCTATACCCTGATCACGATTGCCATGATTTTCTTCCTGAGCTGCCTGATTCTGCCTCTGGTTTTAGTCTTTGTAGAAGCATTTAAACAAGGGGTCGGGGTGTATGCTCAAGCTTTGGTACATCCAGATACCCTGTCTGCCGTGAAGCTGACCTTACTGACTGCCGCAATTGCAGTACCTATGAATGTGGTATTTGGTGTAGCGGCAGCCTGGACTGTGGCGAAATTTAACTTCCGTGGCAAATCGATATTAACCACCATCATTGACATGCCGTTCTCTGTATCGCCGGTGATTGCAGGTTTGATGCTGGTCCTAATTTTTGGCAGTCAAGGCTGGTTCGGCGGCTGGTTGATGGATCATGACATTAAAGTTTTATATGCAGTACCTGCCATTGTCTTGGCCACAATCTTTATTACTGTACCTTTTGTGGCACGTGAGCTGATTCCGCTAATGGAAGCACAAGGAACTGAAGAAGAAGAAGCAGCGATTGTACTGGGTGCATCGGGCTGGCAGACTTTCTGGAAAGTCACCCTGCCTAATATCAAATGGGGGCTGATCTACGGCGTGATTCTGTGTAATGCCCGTGCAATGGGTGAGTTTGGTGCCGTATCGGTCGTCTCCGGTCATATTCGCGGTGAAACCAATACCTTGCCACTGCATGTCGAAATTCTCTATAACGAATATACCTTTAGTGCTGCGTTTGCTGTGTCCTCACTGCTGGCTTTCCTCGCGATTATCACCCTGATTTTAAAAACCTGGGTGGAGCTGCGTCAGGAACGACAAAGCAAACGTAATGAAGATTCAACAGTTTCTTAAGGAATGCCCACATGAGTATTCAAGTTAAAAATATTGAAAAACACTTTGGTGCATTTCATGCACTGAAAAATATCTCCCTCGATTTTCCAGATGGTCAGCTCGTTGCACTCCTGGGTCCATCGGGCTGTGGTAAAACCACCCTGCTGCGGATTATTGCCGGTCTGGAATCAGCCGATGGCGGTCAGGTTATTTTAGAAGGCCAGGATGCAACCCGGGTACATGTGCGTGAACGTGAAGTGGGCTTTGTATTTCAACACTATGCCCTATTCCGCCATATGACGGTTTTTGACAACGTCGCTTTCGGTCTGCGTGTACGTCCACGTTCCACTCGCCCTTCCGAAGCAGAAATTAAAAAACGTGTCACCCGTTTGCTGGATCTGGTTCAGTTAGGTTTTCTGGCTGACCGTTATCCGGCACAGCTCTCTGGCGGCCAACGTCAACGTATTGCTTTGGCGCGTGCTTTAGCAGTTGAGCCACGTGTCCTGTTACTGGATGAACCCTTTGGTGCGCTGGATGCCAAAGTGCGTAAAGAACTGCGCCGCTGGCTACGCACCCTGCATGATGAACTGCATATCACCTCTATTTTCGTGACTCATGACCAGGAAGAAGCGCTTGAGGTAGCAGACCAAATTATTGTAATGAACAAAGGTAATGTCGAGCAAATTGGTTCACCGCGTGAAGTCTATGAAACTCCAGCCACACCCTTTGTATTTGACTTTCTGGGACAGGCCAACCGCTTTGAAGGACAAAATCATGGCGGTATTTTACAACTGGGTGAGGACCGCATCCAGTTTGATGCCGCCAAACAGTCAGCCCAAGGCAATGTCATTGTTTTTGCACGTCCCGATGAACTGCGTATACATGCGCAGCCGCAGGACAATGCCATTCAGGCGACTTTCTTGCGTGAGGTCTGGATTGCTGGCAAAGTAATTGCTGAGCTCACTGATCGTCAAGACAACCTGATTGAAATTTCTTTGACCCCAGAAGAAGCCAGAGCACATCAGTTCAGACCAAATCAGACCGTTTGGTTAAGTGCATTAAATCTGCATTTGTTTGAAAATCAGGTCGCTTAAGACCAAAGGTGGGGCGATAATATGCCCCATCCTCTTATAGAGTATATCATCATGAATTTCCAACAATTAAGAATTATCCGGGAAACGGTTAGACAGAAATTTAATTTAACTGAAGCTTCAGCAGCACTTTATACTTCACAATCTGGAGTAAGCAAACACATTAAAGATCTGGAAGATGAGCTGGGGGTACAGCTTTTTATTCGCAAAGGCAAACGCTTACTTGGTCTGACTGAACCGGGTCAGGCTCTATTGGGCATTGTCGAACGTATGCTAGTCGATGCGGACAATATCAAACGTCTGGCGGATGACTTTAACAAAGTCGATGAAGGCACACTGACGATTGCCACGACCCATACGCAGGCACGTTATATTTTGCCGCCCATCGTAAACCAGTTTAAAAAAGAGTTTCCTAAAGTCCATCTGATTCTACAGCAAGCCAGTCCAGTCGAAATTACTGAAATGCTGCTGCAAGGTGAGGCTGACATCGGGATTGCCACCGAAGCGCTTACAACTGAAGACAATCTGGTGAGCGTTCCTTACTATACCTGGCAGCACAGCATTATTACCCCGCAAAATCACCCATTAACAGCTATAGAGCATATTCAGATTGAGGACTTAGCCAGCTACCCGATTATTACCTATCATGGTGGTTTTACTGGCCGTTCTAAAATTGACAAAGCGTTTGAAGATGCAGGTGTTGATGTCAATATTGTAATGTCTGCACTTGATGCCGACGTGATCAAGACCTATGTGGAGCTGAATATGGGCGTGGGAATCGTCAATGATGTGGCTTATGATTCAGAACGTGATTATCGCCTAAAACAGATTAAAACTGAGATTTTTGGCTTAAATACCACCTGGATCGCAGTTCGTAAAGGTCATCTGTTGCGGGGGTATGGTTATGAGTTTATTTCACTCTGCTCGCCCGATGCCGATATTAAAGCCTTAAAGAGAGTCGCTTATCCGGATGAATAGAAACTAAAAAATTGAGAGGCACTATGGCCTCTTTTTTAATGAGTGCGTGTTGATCTTCTGTCTATACGACAGATTCAAGGCACAAGTACAATCAAGAAAACAGCGCTATTCCCTTCCTCTATTTTCGTTTATCGTCCTTTAAATCGACTCAAGTGGCCTAAAAATAAGTTTCTGTACTTGCGGGCGGATTCATTTTTACTATTTCAAGCAGAATAAATTCTGTCTTTTTTTCTTGAAAAGTTACAGATATGAGGACATTGAAAACTTTCAAATTACAAATTAAAAATCCGAATATTCCAGTATATCTGAGTTTTTATCCCATTACTCAGACGTCACATCTGGTTTGTAGCCTATTCGCCGGCAAAAAGTAAAAATCCGTCAATTATCGTGTCAATAAAAATAAGCCTTTGATTAATTGATATTATATTTAATTTACCACCATAAATAATCATTATTGTTTTTATAGCCATCATTGATTTTTATGATGCACTAGGCTTCTTATCTTTGATCTATTACAATCAGCGACTTATTATTTTCCATTGTCGGGCTGAAAACTTTGAATAACGAGTCTTCACAACTTCAGCGTGGCTTAAAGAACCGTCATATTCAGTTGATCGCCATGGGCGGTGCAATTGGCACAGGCTTATTCTTAGGTTCCGCACAGGTGATCCAATCAGCTGGCCCTTCTATTATTTTAGGCTATGCCATTGGTGGATTAATCGCATTCTTAATCATGCGCCAATTAGGTGAAATGATTGTTCATGAACCGGTTGCCGGTTCATTTAGCCATTTTGCTTATACATATTGGGGGAAATTCCCGGGTTTTCTTGCAGGCTGGAACTACTGGATTTTGTATATCCTGGTTGCCATGACCGAACTGACTGCTGTCGCAAAATATATTAACTACTGGTGGCCACATATCCCTGCCTGGGCATCGGTTTTGTTTTTCTTTATTGTGATTACTCTGGTTAACCTCGGCAATGTAAAATTCTATGGTGAATCAGAATTCTGGCTGTCAATTATTAAAGTGACTGCGGTCGTTTCGATGATTGTCTTTGGCCTCTATCTGATTTTAACAGCAGATGCCTCCTCAACAGCGTCTTTTAGTAACCTTTGGACGGCAGGCGGCTTCTTCCCGAACGGCTTTGAAGGCTTGTTCTATATGCTTGCATTTCTGATGTTCGCTTTTGGCGGGATTGAGCTGATTGGTATGGCAGCAGCAGAAGCTGATGATCCGGAAAAAACCATTCCTAAAGCGATTAATCAGGTGGTTTTCCGTATTCTGATCTTCTATGTGGGTGCTTTGACCATTCTCTTGTCTCTGGTACCTTGGAACCAGCTTGAACTTGGTGGTCTGGATAAAAGTCCATTCGTCATGATTTTTAGCCAGCTTGGTATTGGCTGGGCTGCTCATCTGCTTAACTTTATTATTTTGACTGCTGCGCTTTCTGTCTATAACAGTGGAATGTATGCAAATAGCCGTATGCTGTACGGCCTGGCACATCAAGGGAATGCCCCTAAAGTGTTCAAAACAGTCAATAAACAGGGAGTGCCGGTTCCTGCAGTGCTTTTCTCTGCGCTACTGATCTTCGGTTGTGTCTTGCTTAATTACCTTGTTCCTGAAAATGCACTAAGCCATCTGATTTATATTGTGGTCGGTGCGCTGGTCTTAAACTGGGCCATGATTTCCCTCACCCATCTCAAGTTTTTACAGAGCATGAAGAAATCAGGACAAAAAACCAGTTTCCCTGCACTTTGGTCACCTGCAGGCAATATCTTGGTCTTAAGCTTTATTGCTATGATCTTGTATATCATGTGGACACAGGGCTTCAAGGAATCTGTACTGATGATTCCAATCTGGATCATTACCATGCTGTGTGTTTTTAAATTGCTTAAGCCAAAAAATACTTGATACGCTGATTTATTTTGTATATTTAAAAAGTTACTGCTCCGGCAGTAACTTTTTTTATGCATTTTGCAGTAAAATAAACTTCTGTTTGCGCCCTTAGCTTAACTGGATAGAGCAGTTGCCTCCTAAGCGACCGGCGTGGGTTCGAGTCCCGCAGGGCGCACCAAGAATAAAAATGTGATTTATTCCGCATAAAAAAACATGAAATTGCATCCTTTTAGAATATTTTTTAAACAAAAAAACATTTTCTTCTCATTATTTTATGCCTTTTACTATCAATAACTTAACCTAACCAACTCTTATATTTTGGTGTAAAAACTCTATTTTGATGCTTTTTTGAACCAATTAGTTTTTTCTAGAGCATTTACTCTTATTTTAATTGTGCTATTTTTGTCACATGGAGTAACAAATGATTGCGGTTCATCCCCCTAAAGTCTCCACAAATTCAACAAGTGCAAACAACAACGCTAGCTATAAATTTGTACCTCAAGGAAAGACATAAATGAAATTAAAAACATTAACGACTGCAATGATTCTCGCGACTGTACCAATGACTGGGGCATTTGCAGCAGCCCTAGATCGTTCAGGTCAATCTATTGCAGCCTTCCTGCAACCAGGGAATTACTTTGAGGCAGGAATTTCAGTTCTAGACCCAAATGTTTCTGGTAAAGCAAAAGCAGCTTCTGGGGGCGGAACATTATCTGATATGGCAGGGGATTACTATTTTCCAAGTGCTGCCCTTAAATTCCAGCCAACCGAAAAGTTCTCTGTAGGTATTTTATATGACCAGCCATTTGGGGCAGATGCGGCTTATTCAAACTCTGATCCGTTAGTTGCAGCAGGTACTGGATTATTCCATCTTAATGGCGAAAGCACTGAAGTAGATGTAACTACACAAAGTTTATCTTTCATTCTAGGTTTCCAGCCAATTGAAAATATCAATATTTATGGTGGCGCCGTTTATCAAACTGTGGAAGGTGACGTACAACTTCGTGGAGCTGCTTATGGTTCTGCTAACGGTTTAGGTAAATATAACGCAACCATGAAAGAAGATTCTGCTGTTGGCTGGTTAGCGGGTGTCGCCTACCAAATTCCAGAAATTGCGTTAAAGGCATCTCTAACCTATCGCTCAGAGATTGATCATGAAGCTGCGACACGTGAATATGGTCAAAGTAATATCCTTGCTGTTGTAACACAAAATCCAGCAGCTGCTTTATATGATGTTAATACAACGACCAAAATTACAACTCCGCAATCTGTGAATCTGGATTTCCAAACTGGGATCATGGCAGATACAGTGGCTTTTGCAAACATACGCTGGGTCAATTGGGAAGACTTTTCTATCCGTCCAGAAAAATTTGATCAAGTAGGCCGTATTTTAGGTGCTGCCGGACAAACTCCTGATAATCCTAATGGCTTTGACTTAGTTGCTTATACAGATGACCAATGGTCAGCGACTGTAGGTGTAGGTCGTAAATTCAATGAACAATGGGCCGGTAATGCCTCAGTTGGCTGGGATTCTGGTGCAGGTAACCCAGTTTCAACGCTTGGTCCAACTGAGGGTTATTGGAACGTTGGTTTAGGTCTGCAATATTCTCCAGCTCCAAATTATTTTATCGCTGGTGGTGTTAAATACTTCATGTTAGGCGATGCAGATGCTCAACCTGCTTCTATGTTTGGAACAAATAATGCAATTGCCGAGTTTGAAGATAACGATGCTTGGGGCTACGGTTTAAAAATAGGCTATCGCTTCTAATGTAATCTAGACAACATAATAAAAGACCATTTTCGAATGGTCTTTTATTGGTTAAGCTTGATTGCCTACATCTCTATCTCAGTTGCTGGTTTTTACTACAATTAAAACTCATAAAAAATTAGTACTTTTACATTATTCTGCCTTTGATCGACCCTATATTAAATTTATATTTTTCATATATTTAAGCAAAAAAATCTAGTATAAATACTCTAGACAAGCATTTTCCTTAACCGCTATAGTTCACTTCTTCGACAAAGCTGAGTATTTACTCTTTTTAAAATTGTGTTACTTTTCCACAACTTTTAATAATTTTAATGTAACTCTGTCAAGGATGAGCCATGAAGCTTAAGCCAATTTCTATCGCGATTCTCCTGTCCACACTCCCTACTTCTGTTGTATTCGCTGCCGGTTTAGATCGTTCAGGTCAGTCCATTTCTGCATTTTTACAGCCGGGTAATTATGCAGAAGCAGGTATTTCAATCCTTGACCCTGAAGTAAAAGGAAAGGATACAAATGGCAACAAAACAGGTGACATGGCAGGTGACTACTACTTCCCTAACGCTGCTCTAAAAATTCAAGCCACAGATCATTTCTCTGTTGGTCTTATTTATGATCAACCTTTCGGTGCGGATGCAGAATATTCTGGTAACAACAGATTTGTAGAAAACCCGCCAGTTCCATTTCAAGGCGGCACATCTGTTACTGTCGATACTCAAAACTTAAATTTACTTTTTGGATATCAACCGAACGAAAACTGGAATCTCTATGCAGGTGCTGTATATCAAACAGTAGATGGTACTGTTCTTTTACGTGGTGAAACTTATTCAGCATTTAATGGATATGATTTTAGAACAGGCGAGGATGAATCTGTAGGTTGGTTAGCAGGTGTTGCCTATCAAATTCCGGAAATAGCACTTAAAGCATCGGTAACTTACCGTGCTGAAATCGAGCATAAAATGAATGCTTCTGAGAATTTTGGCTCTACGGCTATTCAAGACAATCCGCTAAACCCTGTAATTTCTATGATTACTCGTACTAATTCGGAAACTAAACTTACCACCCCTCAATCTCTTAATATCGATTTCCAAACAGGAATCATGACTAATACTGTAGCTTTTGCAAATTTACGCTGGGTCGATTGGTCGAAGTTTAAAGTGCAGCCTTATCAATTTGGTAAATTATCTCAGTATTTAGGACAAAACAACCTTGTTCCTAACAAACCAAATGGGTTTAACCTGATTGACTATAAAGAGGATCAGATCTCAGCAACAGTAGGTGTGGGCCGTAAGTTTACAGATCATTGGGCTGCAAATGTATCGGTAGGCTGGGATTCTGGCGCCGGTAATCCTGTGACCACCTTAGGTCCAACTGACGGCTATTGGAATGTCGGCACTGGCGTACGCTTCTCCCCTGCTACAAATTACTTTATTGGCGCTGGCGTAAAATATTTCTGGTTAGGCGATGCTGATGCTGTAACGGGAGCGCATACACCAGCAGGCATATTCTCAGACAACCATGCAATTGCTTATGGTTTAAATATGGGTTACAGCTTCTAATCCCAAGGTATAAATACCAGCCAACTCCCTTTTAAAAAGAGCTTCATTAGAAGCTCTTTTTTTATACCCTTAATCCATTAAAATTTACACATTCATTATTGCATGACTCATCTAAATTATTTGCTATTAGTTCTTTAAAATTCCTGCTAGCTATAAGCCAAAGCAATATAGATCAAACACAAAAGAACAATTTTATGAATAAAAATATGCACATAATTAGAATTCTTACTTTATTTAGCTTTATTTTGCAACATCTTTATTTTATTAAAAATTCAAATTAGAGCCTTTACTCTTTTTTTCTTTATGCTATGTTTTGCACATAGATATGATTAAAAAATAAATTACATATCTTATATTGTTATTAACGCATTGAAGCGTTTTTTATACTAGGAAAGTAGAAAAATGAAGTTAAAAACTTTAACCAGTGCCATTCTATTAAGCTGCATCTCAACCTCAGGAGTTTTTGCAGCCGCCTTGGACCGTTCTGGCCAGTCTATTAGTGCCTTTCTTCAGCCAGGCAACTACTTTGAAGCAGGGGTTTCTGTACTAGATGCAGATGTATCAGGTCAGATGCGTGAAGGTTGGATGCCGCCAAACTCCCTTATTCAAGGCAAAGGTTTAGGGGGTACTGAATTATCAGATATGGCTGAAAGCTACCAGTTTTATAATGCAGCGCTTAAAGTTCAATTAACTGATCATTTTTCTTTCGGCTTAATCTATGATCAGCCTTTTGGCGCAAAGGCTAAATATTCAACTACTGATGCCAACTATTCTGACATCGGTACAGGCCAATCAGCACTAAAAGAGTCAGGCGCTTTCTTTGCGGGCGGTGAAGGTACTGAAGTTGATGTAAGCACTCAAAACTTATCAATGATTTTTGGATTCCAACCTAATGAGAATTGGAATATCTACGCAGGCCCAGTGTACCAAACCGTTAAAGGTAATATTAAACTACGTGGTGCAGCATATGGCCCATACGGCAGCGCGCTTTGCCCAGTTATGTGTTCAGGTCTCGCAACTGGTCCAGATAAAACACCATTTAAAGGTTATGATGCAAGTGTTGGTGAAGATTCTGCTGTAGGCTGGTTAGCAGGCGCAGCATTCCAAATTCCAGAAATTGCACTTAAAGCTTCTGTAACTTACCGTTCTGAAATTGATCATGACATTAATATCGACGAAACTTTAGGCTATGTCACCAATACTTTAGTATCTGGTCGCTTCCCTCCACTACAGGCTAGTAATATTAATGCCATCAATGCAAGCTCTGGCAATACCCAAATTACAACCCCCCAGTCTGTAAACTTAGACCTTCAATCCGGCATCATGGAAAATACTGTTGCTTTTGCACAAGTACGTTGGGTAGATTGGTCGAGTTTTGCAATTCGTCCCTACAAGTTTGGTCAATTATCCTCTCAGTTAACTCAAGCAGTAGCTGGTACTCCACGTGGATTTGACTTAATCGCTTATGAAAAAGATCAAATTTCTGCAAACGTGGGGGTAGGCCGTAAATTCAATGATCAATGGGCAGGTACAGTGATGGTGGGTTGGGACTCTGGCGCAGGTAATCCTGTCTCCACTTTAGGACCAACTGAAGGCTATTGGAGCCTAGGTTTGGGTGGTCAATTTAGCCCAACTCCCCAAACATTTATTCAAGCTGGAGTTAAATACTTCTGGTTAGGGGATGCTAAATCACAAGTTGCATCAGACTTTGGCACAGACAACTATGCAGCTAATTTTGAAGACAATGATGCAATCGGCTACAGCATGAAAATTGGTTATCGCTTCTAATTTACATCACAAAAATCAGGATTAAACAAGAAAGGGCGCCATGAGCGCCCTTTCTTGTTAACCTAAAAAATTAAGCTGGAATATCACGTACCGACGCATTACGAATCGCTTCTTTTAATGCATCATAACCATTGATTGGCGGAAACTGTGGAAACTCAGCAATCACATTTTCAGGTGCATCAAACAGAAAACCATGATCTGCTTCACCTAGCATAGTAGTATCATTATAGGAATCACCTGCTGCAATCACACGGAAGTTCAGGCCATGCAGAGCTTTTACAGCCTGACGCTTTTGGTCCGGCTGACGTAATTTATAGTCTGTGATCATGCCATTACCATCTGTTTCCAGTTTATGACAGAAAATAGTTGGCCAGCCCAATTGCTTCATTAAAGGATGGGCAAATTCATAGAAGGTATCTGACAAAATAATCAGCTGGAAATGTGTACTTACCCACTCTACAAATTCTTTTGCCCCTTCAAAAGGTCCCATCTCCGCAATCACGGCCTGAATATCATCCAGACCTAAACCATGCTGTTTAAGAATATTCAGACGCTGAGTCATCAGTACATCATAGTCAGGAATATCGCGTGTCGTTGCTTCAAGCTCCTTGATGCCGGTTTTTTTTGCAAAGTTAATCCAAATTTCTGGAACCAGAACGCCTTCTAAATCTAGACATACGACTTCCATGACTATCCCCTTTGAACGGTATTAAAAAAATCAGTCTTATGATAGCTGAAGAAATAAATTTTGCACTGCTCTTTTTAAAATCTATTTTCCTCATAAGTATTTATTTTTTAGTGCTAAGTCCTTTAAGTGAAGTCTATTAAAATGCCTGTAAATTAAATTAGTTGATAGGCCGCGTCACTTCCAGGCCTATGTTGCCAGGACTCTTATGACTAAAATCCCGACTATTGATATGGTGGATGCGCTGGCATCCGAATATGCAGATAAATCACCGAGTGAAATTTTGGCGCTTGCGCTAAATCAATCTGGCGAGATTGCGATTTCCTTTTCAGGTGCAGAAGATGTAGTTCTGATTGATATGGCCTCACATCTGGGCAAGCCGTTCCGGGTATTTAGTCTCGATACCGGCCGCCTGCATGCCGAAACGTACCAGTTTATTGAGCAGGTTCGCAAACACTATCATATTGATATTGAAATCTGCTTTCCGGAAACTGAAGCCGTTCAACAACTGACCACAACAAAGGGTATGTTTAGTTTTTATCAAGATGGTCATCAGGAATGTTGTGGGATTCGCAAGGTTCAGCCTTTACGTAAAAAACTGGCGACGCTGGATGGCTGGATTACCGGGCAGCGCAAAGACCAGAGTCCGGGCACCCGTCAGGAAATCCCAGTGGTACAGGCGGATGCCGGCTTTTCTGGCCCCGGCAAACAGCTGATCAAATATAATCCATTAGCGAACTGGTCAAGCGCCGATGTATGGAGTTATATCCGTATGATGGAGATTCCTTATAATCTGCTACATGAAAAAGGCTTTATTTCAATTGGCTGTGAGCCATGTACCCGCCCTGTACTTCCAAACCAGCATGAACGTGAAGGTCGCTGGTGGTGGGAAGAAGCCACTCATAAGGAATGCGGTTTGCATGCCGACAATTTAAAAAAATAATCTGGTAAAAACCACCGCCTTGTCGGTGGTTTTTTTGTAAACCTATCCGCTACATAAAAGTACTCCTTTTATGTATGTGGCAAAATCGCTATACTTTATCTTACGATACCAATAATTCTAACAAGGTTGCTTGCACAAAAGCAGCTGAAGAAAATGCAGTGAGGCAATCTACGCTATGCGTCCATTACATCCAATTGATTTTATTTTTTTAACTTTAGAAAAACGCCAGCAACCCATGCATGTCGGCGGATTATTTCTGTTTCAAATCCCTGAGCATGCACCCGCCTCTTTTATTCAAGACTTAGTGAGCGATATTCGTAATTCAAAATCTTCTCCGATTCCCCCTTTTAATAATTACTTAAACGGCCTATTTTGGGACGAAGACGAAGAATTTGATCTTGAGCATCATTTTCGGCATATCGCTCTGCCTAAACCTGGACGTATTCGTGAATTACTCAGCTATATTTCCCAAGAGCATAGCGCACTGATTGATCGGGCCAAGCCTTTATGGACTTGTCACATTATTGAAGGCATTGAAGATAACCGTTTTGCCATGTATTTCAAAATACATCATGCCATGGTAGATGGCATTGCCGGAATGCGTCTAGTCGAAAAATCACTGTCCCACGATCCGGATGCAAAAAGTATTGTACCTCCCTGGTGTGTACAGGGCCCACGGGCTAAACGTTTAATGACCCCGAAGGTGAGCCGGCTAAAAAATATCCTGCGCACTATTAAAGGGCAGCTTGAATGTACTCCACGGGTCGCTTACGAGCTGTCTCAGACCATAATGAAAGACATGGGACGCAATCCCGACTATGTATCCAGTTTTCAGGCTCCCTGTTCTATTTTAAACCAGCGGGTCAGCTCCTCGCGCCGTTTTGCCGCCCAATCTTTTGAATTTTCACGCCTGCGTCACATTTCCAAAGCGTTAGGGGTGACCATTAATGATATTGTACTGGCGATTTGCTCAGGCGCCTTACGTGAATATCTGCTCAGCCAGAATGCACTACCTAAAAAGCCTCTGATTGCCATGGTACCAGCTTCAGTACGCAGCGATGACTCCGATCTTTCCAATCGGATTACCATGATTCTGGCAAATCTCGGTACGCATAAAGATGACCCACTGGAGCGTCTAGACATTGTACGCCGCAGCGTATTAAATGCCAAAGAACGTTTTAAACGCATGAATGCCAATCAGATTTTAAACTATAGTGCATTTATTTATGGTGCAGCCGGTTTAAATATTGCATCGGGTTTAATGCCTAAACGTCAGGCGTTTAATCTGGTCATTTCAAATGTTCCAGGACCACAAGAGCCACTTTACTGGAATGGCGCGCGTCTGGAAGCCCTCTACCCTGCCTCGATTATATTGGACGGTCAGGCACTGAATATCACGATGACCAGCTATCTGGACAAACTTGAAGTCGGCCTCACTGCCTGCCGTAATGCCTTACCGAAAATGCAAAACCTGCTGACTCATCTAGAAGAAGAAATTCAACGTTTTGAGCAACTCATAGAGAGCTAATCCCCCCTGAAGTTACAAGCGGTAGCTTAATTGTATCCCCTACAGAAAGACGTTAACTCAACAATTTGGCATTAAGCACTTTTGCCAATCCTGCAAAGACAAATAAAGGGATCTGATCGATCCCTTTAGTTATTGATTTACACCAAGTGAATTATTTTTATACAGAGAATAAAATCGTTAAACCTGAATTAACCCTTAATAGTACGACACTGTTTTAATAACTGATGGCACACCGTACGAATCATAGAAGCCGTAATCTGAACTTCATTACCGCGCTCATCAACAATATATCCAGCATGAACAGTTTTTGGTTCTAGTACATGTTTTAGGCTTTTATTTACAACCGCTTTACTCATACTCATCATATACTCCTTTTGCTAAGCCTAGAACGGGGAGAAATGGCTTTGGCTAATTTGATGTTTCTAGTATTGTAAATCTCGACCCAATTGTAAAATTCCAGATGTAACAAGTGTTTAACGATATTCTGTTACAATTTCAGCTCAGAATGATATCGTATTGCTCTTGCGTATATAAATTTTCCACTTGGAACTTAATCACGCGATTAATAAAATGCTCAAGATCAGCGACTGCTGGTGCTTCTGCAGTTAACAAGCGATCAATCACCGCAGGATGAGCAACGACAGTAAAGCCACTCTGTGACTCATACGCCCGTGCATAACGCAGAATTTCCCTAAATATTTCGTAACACACTGACTCTGCTGTTTTGACATAGCCTCGCCCTTGGCAGGTTGGACATGCTTCACACAATAAATGTTCTAAAGATTCCCGGGTACGCTTTCGGGTCATTTCCACCAGACCCAATTCAGACACCTGGGTAATTTTGGTCTTGGCATAATCCCGTTCCAGCATACGCTCAAACTGCTTCATAACCTCTTCACGATGCTGGGCTTCTTGCATATCAATGAAATCAATAATGATAATTCCGCCCAGATTACGCAAGCGCAGTTGACGTGCAATGACCTGGGTAGCCTCCATATTGGTTTTGAATACGGTATCTTCCAGGGAACGGCCACCGACATAAGAACCGGTGTTGATGTCAATCGTAGTCATGGCCTCAGTCTGATCAATCATTAGATAGCCACCAGATTTGAGTGCGACACGGGTCTGCAAGGCCTTTTGCAAATCCTCTTCAACATTGTACAAGTCAAAAATCGGACGTTCACCTGGATAATGCAGCAAACGATCCTTCATGCTCGGTACGAATTCTTCGACAAACTCTTGCAACTTGCTATGAATTTCACGTGAATCAATATAGATTTTGGCGGTATTCTCATTTGCCAGATCACGAATCACCCGCTCAGGTAAAGGGAGTTCTTCAAAAATCAGTGAAGGGACTGCAATGACTTTTTGTTTACGCTGAATATATTCCCAGAGCTTGGCCAGATAAGCCATATCCTGAGCAATAGCGGCCTCTTCAATCCCTTCGGCAGCCGTGCGTACAATGACTGAACCCGGAAGTTTATATTCACCCTGAATATGCTCAATAATGGAACGTAAACGGTTGCGCTCATCTTCAGATTCAATCCGCTGGGATACTCCGATATGATTGCCATACGGCATCAGCACCAGATAACGTGAAGGAATCGAAAGATCGGTAGAAAGGCGCGCACCTTTGGTGCCCAACATGTCTTTCATAACCTGAACGGTAAGAATTTGTCCCGGTTGCAGCAGCTCAAACACATTTGGTGTAGGCTGATTGCGCGGCCAGACCATATCATTAATGTGCAAAAAGGCAGTTCTAGACAGGCCAATATCGACAAAAGCGGCTTGCATGCCAGGCAGAACCCGGACCACTTTGCCTTTATAAATATTTCCAACCAGACCACGCTTGGCCGTGCGCTCGACAAACAGTTCATTGACTGTGCCGTTTTCAATTAACGCAACGCGGCATTCCATTGGCGTGACGTTAATCAACAATTCGTCAGACATAACAACACTCAAAACATTATAAAAATTCTTTTTTATCAGTAGTTAATTTAGTGCCTTAACTCTCTGTAGTAACTGTACTGTTTCATAAAGGGGCAATCCCACCACATTGGAATAACTGCCCTGAATGCCTGGAATATAGCGTGCGGCAATGCCCTGAATTGCATAAGCACCTGCTTTTCCTACCGGCTCACCGCTTGCCCAATAACTTTCCATATCCTGGACACTCAGTATCTGAAATTCAACCTGGGTTCTGACGACTATACTGTATTTTTCATCTTTTGTACGCACACACACCCCAGTGTAAACATCATGCCACCGCCCTGAGATTTTTGTCCACATTTCAATCGCATGCTGTTTTGATGCAGGTTTACCCAAAATTTCATCATCGACGCCTAAACTGGTATCTGCAGCGATGATAATTGCTTCTGGAAAACGCTCCGCCACGGCATCAGCCTTGGCCCGTGCCAGACGTTCCACATAGATTGCGACGGACTCGCCTGCATGCACAGATTCGTCGATATCCGGACTATAAATATCAAAGCTCAGCCCAAGTTGCTGTAACAACTCGCGACGTCGCGGCGAGCTAGAAGCAAGAATTATATGCGCCATTTCTTCAACATATAGTAAAGGACAGGCCAGACCAGAATACTGGTCAGCACTGGAATCCAGTGCCGGGCAAAGGAAAACTGTACGCTGGCTAAAATCTGGGCAAAAAAGATCAGCATCAGATGGGCCACAATGGCAATTGCAGTGATGATCCACAAATTGGAAAAGGTCAAAATACGGCGTTCACGGGTCAGGAAACGTGCCAGAAAAGCGATAAGTATAAAACTGAGTGCATTAAGCCCCAAAGGAGCATCCAGCAACAAGTCCGCAAAAATACCGGTCGCAAAAGCAAACCAGATCCCGCACCAGGTGGGCTGACACAATACCCAGAACAGCATCACCATCAGCATAAACAGCGGACGCCAGCCCGACAAGGTATAGGACAAGGGATAAACCATCAAGATCGAAGCGAGGATTACCGATATTACAATTGCCAGAAAAGGATCACGCTGTGTTCTTGATTTCATCTTAGCGATTGACATGCGGCTGCTCCATCGCCAGTGAGTCGGAGAATAACACCACCACATGATGCCCGCCCGCAAGCTGCGCTGCCGGAATCATGTCAATTTGGGCAAACTCGCCTGAATTATGCCGTTGGACTTTAGCCACCGTCCCCACCAGATAACCGGCCGGAAAATGCTGGCCCAACCCGGAGCTATATACTTTTTCTCCAACCTTGATGTTGGCACTGGTCGGTACATATTCCATCTTTAAACGTCCCAGATCGCCCGTACCGGATACAATCGCACGCATGCCAGTACGTTCCAGACGTACGGACAGCGAATGCTCTTTATCAGACAGCAACATTACCCGGCTACTATGTGGATAGACACTGATAATCTGCCCCATGATGCCTTTATCATCCAATACGGTCTGCCCTACTTTCAGGTCATTTCTGGAACCACGGTTGATCACGATAATATGCCGCAGGGGGTCGGCATCTGTGCCAATCACCTCGGCAATTTCCATGCGTCCATCAATAATCAGCGGTGTATCCAGCAGACCACGTAAACGGGTATTTTCGGCAGAAAGCTCGGCAATTTTTTGCAGTCGGACTTGGGCCTGCAACAGCTCAGCCTGCATCGCGGTATTTTCACGACGCAGTTGTGCTTCAGATTTGGTTTGTTGATTCAGCCATTCTCGCGATAGTACCGGATAGCTGGCCACGGCATAAATCGGATTATAAGCCGCGTACAAGACATCCCGTGCAGGTTGGACCACATGTGGCATGCGCCAGTCAAAGAACAGCACTACCAGACAGGTGACCAATGCAATGATAAAAGAGCGAAAAGATGGCGGTTGTCGAGAAAACAGATGTGCTTGCACCCGCCGAATCCTTGTCTTAGCCTACAAATAACATGTCGTGATTTGGATTATCGAAGAACTCGAGTACCTTGCCACCACCACGGGTCACGCATGACAGTGGATCTTCAGCAACCACTACAGGCAGGCCGGTTTCCTTGGCTAACAGCTTGTCAAGGTTACGGAGCAATGCGCCACCGCCTGTTAACACAATACCGCGTTCAGCAATGTCCGAAGACAGTTCTGGCGGAGTTTGTTCAAGCGCAGATTTGACTGCTGAGACAATATTTTGTAGGGGATCAGAAATGGCCTGAGTGACTTCATCCGAATTCACCACAATCGCACGTGGCACACCTTCTGCGAGGTTACGGCCGCGGACTTCAATTTCCAGTGGCTTTTCACCTTCATCTGGCAATGCCATACCCACTTCTTTCTTGATCACTTCAGCTGTGGTTTCACCAATCACGCAGCCATGTGCCTTACGCACATAGTTGATGATCTGCTCATCGAATACATCACCGCCGATACGCAGCGAATCTGCATAGACACAGCCTTGTAGCGAGATGATTGCGATTTCAGTCGTACCACCCCCAACATCAACCACCATGGAGCCACAGGCCTGCTCTACCGGCATGCCTGCACCAATTGCTGCTGCCATCGGTTCTTCAATCAGACGGACTTCACGCGCACCGGCATTATATACAGCTTCGCGGATCGCCCGGCGCTCAACCAGAGTCGATTTACATGGCACACAGACCACGACACGCGGTGCTGGCGGAAATAAACGTTTTTCGTGTACCTTACCAATGAACTGATTTAACATGGTTTCGGTCACTTCAAAATCTGCAATTACACCATCTTTCATCGGACGAATTGCAGAGATATTTGCAGGCGTACGACCGAGCATTTGTTTCGCGTCAAGACCTACAGCAGCAACAATTTTATGTGAACCGCTATGACGGATGGCTACAACCGTCGGTTCATTTAATATAATGCCTCGTCCTGGCGCATAAATAAGTGTATTTGCAGTACCTAAATCAATAGCGAGATCTGGCGAAAACAAGCCTATTAGTCGTTTTAGAATCACGGGGACGTTCTCAGTTAAACTTTATATGGACGCAAGGTGGCCACTTTAACTAAATGTGATGATTTGGACAAGTCAATCGCTTATCATAACGCATGATAATTTGAATTTTTTAATACTGATTAGGTAATATTATGTCTACATCGGATGCACAGTCTTCTGCAGATTTAAATGCAGAAACAGTTTCAGCTATTGCCCACCTCGCAAGGTTATCTCTCAATGATACGCAATCTGCTGAATATGCTCAAAGTTTAAATAAAATTTTAGGCATGATGGAAACCCTGAAAGGCATCGATACAGACGGTGTTGAGCCGCTAAAAAGCCCTTTCGACCACCCGCAGCCATTACGTGAAGATGTCGTGTCGGAAAGCAATCATCGCGAGCAGTACCAGGCCATTGCCCCTGCAGTACAGGACGGCTTATATCTCGTCCCGCGTGTGATTGAGTAATTACTACCCAGTTCATTCTTTTTATTAAATTAAACGTAAAGAATTATTTCTCATGACAGATTTACATCGCTTATCCATTCGTGAACTTAGTGAAGGCCTGGCCAATGCCCAGTTTTCATCCCGCGAATTAACTGCACATTATTTAAAGCGCATTGAAAAGATTGATGCTCAGGTGAAGTCTTATGTGACTGTCACTGCTGAACAAGCCCTGGTGCAAGCCGATGCCGCAGATGCGGCCATTAAAGCCGGAAATGCAACCGCACTGACTGGGATTCCGATTGCACACAAAGATATTTTCTGTACCCAAGGCATTAAAACCACTGCCGGTTCTAAAATGCTGGACAATTTTATCTCTCCTTACGACGCAACCGTTGTAGCGAAAGCTAAAGCTGCGGGCCTGGTGACGCTTGGTAAAGTGAACATGGACGAGTTTGCCATGGGTTCAACTTCCGAGTCATCTTACTTTGGCGCGACCAAAAACCCTTGGGCTTTAGATCATGTTCCAGGTGGTTCTTCAGGTGGTTCTGCTGCGGTTGTAGCGGCTGATCTGGCACCCATCGCAACCGGTACTGATACAGGTGGTTCAATCCGTCAGCCCGCCTCTTTCTGTGGTCTGACCGGTCTGAAACCGACTTATGGCCGGGTATCGCGTTTCGGTATGATCGCGTACGCATCATCACTGGATCAAGGCGGCCCAATAGCACGTTCGGCTGAAGACTGTGCTTATCTGATGAACGTGATGGCCGGTCATGATGCTAAAGACTCTACTTCAATCAATAAAGAAGTAGATGATTATGTGGCAAACCTCAATGGCACATCAGTCAAAGGTTTACGCATTGGTATTCCAAAGCAGTACTTCAATGTTGAAGGTTTGGCTGCCGATGTGAAAGCACGTGTTGAAGAATCCCTGAAAAAACTGGAAGACATGGGCGCCATTCTGGTTAAGATTGATCTCAACATGACTGAAAGCTATGTACCGACCTACTACCTGATCGCACCTGCAGAAGCATCGTCTAACCTGTCCCGCTATGACGGCGTGCGTTATGGCTACCGTGCAGAGAATCCTGTGGACTTGATGGACTTGTACAAACGCTCACGCTCTGAAGGTTTTGGTGCTGAAGTACAACGCCGTATTCTGATCGGGACCTATGCTCTGTCGGCAGGCTATTACGATGCGTACTATGTAAAAGCGCAAAAAGTCCGTCGCCTGATCCAGCAAGACTTCTTAAAAGCCTTTGAAAATGTAGATGTGATTGCTGCACCATCTGCACCAACTACAGCTTATAAGATTGGTGCTAATCTAAGCCCAACGGAAATGTATTTGGGTGATATCTATACCCTCGCAGTGAACCTGGCAGGTCTTCCTGCGATTAACGCGCCTGTTGGTTTTGACCAAGACCACTTGCCAGTTGGCTTACAACTAATTGGTAACTACTGGTCAGAATCTCAATTGTTGTCTGTGGTCCATCAGTACCAGCAAGCCACAGACTGGCATACCAAACGCGCGGCAATTGCTGAGGAGAACGCATAATGGCTCAAGCTCAAAAAAAACCAAAGTCAAATTTAATTGATGGTTGGGAAGTTGTCATTGGGATCGAAATCCATACCCAACTGGCGACCAAATCTAAAATCTTCTCGGGTTCTTCCACTGAATTCGGTCAAGATCCAAATACTCAAGCCAGTTTGGTGGACCTTGCTATGCCGGGCGTACTACCGGTATTGAACAAGGAAGTGGTTGATCTTGCCATTCGCTTTGGTTTGGGAATTGATGCTTATATCGACCAGGCTTCTGTATTTGCACGTAAAAACTACTTTTACCCAGATTCGCCTAAAGGCTACCAGATCAGCCAGATGGACAACCCGATTGTGGGCCTCGGTCATATCGATATCCAGCTGGACGATGGCACAGTTAAACGCATTGGCGTAACACGTGCGCATTTAGAGGAAGATGCAGGTAAATCGATTCATGACCAGTTTGAAGGCATGTCTGGTATCGATTTAAACCGTGCAGGTACACCGCTGCTTGAAATCGTATCTGAACCGGATATGCGTTCGGTCGAAGAAGCAGTGGCTTATATTAAAGCCATTCATACACTGGTACGCTGGTTAGGTATTTCTGACGGTAATATGGCGGAAGGCTCGTTCCGTGCCGACTGTAATGTGTCGTTACGCCGTCCGGGTCAACCGTTCGGTACACGTTGTGAATTGAAAAACCTGAATTCATTCCGTTTCATTGAGCAAGCGATTAATGTTGAAATTGAGCGTCAGATGGAAATTCTGGAATGGGACGGCACCATTGATCAGGAAACGCGTCTGTTTGACCCGGTGAAGATGGAAACCCGTTCTATGCGCTCGAAAGAAGAAGCGAACGATTACCGCTACTTCCCTGACCCAGACTTGTTGCCTGTGATCATTGCAGACGAGCAAATTGAAGCGGCACGTGCTGCGTTGCCAGAGCTTCCTGCGGCACGTCGTGCGCGTTTCGTGGCGGACTTTGGTGTGACTGAGTACGATGCTCATGTGCTTACACTAACGCGTGAAATGTCAGAGTTCTACGAAGACGTGGTTAAAGCTGCTGGTGACGCTGCACAAGGTAAGATTGCGGCAAACTGGGTCATGGGCGAATTCTCAGGGGCACTCAACAAAGCAGGCTTAGATTTAGCCGATTCTCCTGTATCTGCGGAAAAACTTGGCGGTATGATCGCGCGTATTGTAGACAACACCATTAGCGGTAAGATCGCGAAACAAGTGTTCGGTTTTATGTGGGACGAAGGCAAAACTGCGGACGAGATTATTGCTGAGAAAGGCTTGAAACAGGAAACTGATACAGGCGCGATTGAAGCAATTATTAAAGAAGTGCTTGCTGCCAACGAGAAGATGGTTGATGAGTATAAATCTGGTAAAGAGAAAGCGTTCAATGGCCTGGTTGGTCAAGTGATGAAAGCGTCACGTGGTAAGGCTAACCCTGCTCAAGTGAATGAGTTGATGAAGAAATTGATTGGTTGATCTGATCTTTCTTTAATAAAAAACCCGCTTTAGAGCGGGTTTTTTATTAAAACTTTTTCCGAGCAACCCATTGGGTATGTTCTCTAGAAAAGGCTTGCTCAGCAGAATCTACAAAGCGTTCGAATTCATCTGGGTCATAACCTAATAATGAGAATTCTTCAGCTAGTTTCTGAATTTCATGCGCTGTTAAAATATATGAACTAGCTAACTCTCCATGCTTTTTAATTTGAACCCAACCTATTAAAGCAGTAATTAATACTAAAATTGGTTCAACATTACTATACCAATCAGTACTCAATATATATTTAGAAGCAATTAATATCATTGAAATCAAATATAAAACTATTAACCCAACTATAGTAATCATCCAATTTCTATTAGCTTTTTTATTAAAACTTGCTTTCTTTGCATACCACAATTTTTGGTCTTGAATCCTATACTTTAAATAAAATTCTTTTTTCTCCTCCAAATTATACAATCTGATAGCTTTCATGGAATCAGTAATTGCACTGCTGTGAACTAAGTCTGTTTCTGCAATAGGTGCAATCGAAGCAAAATCATTAACTTCTTTTATTTCCTCTAATCTATTTAGAAACTCTTGCGTAGAAATTTTTTCGTCATTTTTTATAGACTTATCATTAAATGGTGAGCTACCCATTACATAACGCCAAGTAATTGTCTTTACAGATTCAGCTAAAGCTCTTGCTCGATACCAAGTTTGTTCAGGTTTTATAAAGTGTCGGTAAAGCTGACTAAATAGTAATGCGCAGACAAGCACAAATGTCCAAATGAAATATATAACCTCAAATTTCATCAAAGCAGTTATTGCTGTAATGAAAAGAAAAAAGTATTCAACTCTAATCAAATTTAGGTATTTATCTTGAGCTTTTTGAGAAACATCACTTGCACATTTGTAAAGTCCTGGGAAATCCAATTTCATACGAATTTCCCTTGAGCAACTAACTTTCTAATCGCTGAAGTAATACTTTTGCTATTCCAACCAACTACTTCATTAGCAGCTAGGGTTACTCTTAAAGGAGTTCTTTCTGCTCCCCAAGGAATAATTGCAACTATTGGCTTCTTCATGCGAAGTGCCTCATCAATTTCGTAACCAATCCAATCACTATGATTAGTATACATGCCTGCTAGAATTACGACACATTGGGCATACGCTATTTGTTTTGTAATCTGCTCCTTTAATTGGGCATTAGTCATACCGATAAATGCCTTATCCTCAGGTACAGAACTGTTAGTCCACTCAAAATCGGGATCATCATTCAGAAATTTGACAGCTCGACAGTACTTTTCACTATATTTCCAAGAATGGCTAATGAATAAACGGTGTGACATTGTTATAAAGTCCTATAATTTTGTTGTATTTATACTAAATTATGATTATTTTTTGTATTTCAATAGTCTGTATTGTAACTTAATATTTCAAAATTATAGCCATCAAAAAAGTATCCTCAATCACCAAACTCGAAGACTCGAAGACTCGGGATGCATTCAACTGTTAAAGTCCTTTTTCATGTGTGGCTAGAACCCTCATCCTCCTTGCGAAGCAGTGCTTCTCATCCCAGTGGGAGAAGGAGCTTTCATTACGAATTGAATACCGCCATATATTTTGTAATGGACGTTCCCTCTCCTGAGCGAGTTTTAAAGCACTGCTTTTAAAACAAAGCGCAAGTGAGGGTTAGGGAGAGAGGTATTTTTAAAAAAGAAACACATTAGCGAGGATTACTATTTATGCTATAAAATCAAAAACACTTAAGAAAAACAAAAATGACAACCGAACTCTTACTTATCATCATTCAAGTAGTAATTGACATATTCGCAGTTGTTATTGTCTTTTTGCTCATTGTTCCTAAAAACTGTAAATGGCTCTCTGAAATAAAACCTGAACCCCGTAGAAAACAACGCGGATAGATTTTCCTATGGAGCTGAAGTGATCTTCTCCCCCATTTACTGGCTGATTAAAATCATCATCGCTATCTTCAAATAAACTCAAAAACCACTTATTCCTCTCGAATCACCCCTAACTTATTCCACACATCCGGTGTCAAAAACGTCACCACTAATTTATTTAAATCAATATATCGCACCACGCCCTTGAGCTGCTCTTTCACTGCTGGAGTTTTTAGAATTTCTTCCCCCGTAATACTGCCCAGCTCCTGAAAACTATTACCAACAGCTGGCAAGCCTTCTGCCTGAATCACTGCTTTGGTCTGTGCCGAACATTGTTCAACTAAAATGCGCTGCAACACCGTCGCCAGATTTCTATCCAGTGTTTCCTTTTGAGTTGCAGTTACATTGCTAAAGGCCTTTAAGTCAGGATGATTACCCAAGGCCACAAAGGTCCATTGCAACACCATCGTCTTATCCGTTGTTGTGGTCGATTTCACCAGACAATCACTCAACTGATCCACCGTTGGCCCGGCCGATGCAAGTTGAGTTGCACCGCATAAAGCAAGCGCCATTACAGCAGCACAGCCCATACGGGAAAATGTGTGGCGAACAGCAATGAATACACTACGAGACATCAGGCAAACTCCTATTAACAATGAATTCTTTGTATCACAGACCGCCTCTGCTCACCTGTTACCTATCTGTAAAAATAAATATTATTCTTTTACTTAGCTCAAAATTCCATGATTTTAAAAACTATTTTTATTCGACCAAAGAAGGTTTCCATTTTCTTATCACTGTCACCTACTTATGCTAAGGTTCGCTAAAACAGTAAAAGTATACTTTTCGAGGGGAAAAACATGTCTAAGCAAATTCTGATGCTGGTTGGCGACTATGCCGAAGATTATGAAACTATGGTGCCATTTCAGTTTCTGAGCGGCCTAGGCTATACCGTGCATGCAGTGTGTCCTTACAAAAAAGCGGGAGATAGCATTGCAACAGCCATTCATGACTTTGAAGGCGAGCAAACTTATAGCGAAAAACGCGGTCATAACTTTGCCATTAACTATGATTTTAATACGGTAAATTCACAGGAGTATGTGGGACTGGTCATTCCTGGTGGACGTGCGCCTGAATACTTGCGTATGAATGATCGTGTGGTCGAGATTGTGCGTCAATTTGATGCAGCACAAAAACCGATTGCTGCGGTGTGTCATGGCGCGCAGCTTTTAGCCGCTGCAGATGTATTAAAAGGCCGTGTCTGTTCTGCTTATCCTGCTTGCGCTGCTGAAGTCAAATTGGCTGGCGGTCAATATGCCGACATTGCTGTTACTGAAGCGGTTACCGACGGTCATCTGGTTACTGCGCCTGCATGGCCTGCTCACCCGGCGTGGATGGCACAATTTATCAAAGCTTTAGGCGCCACCATTCGCCTTTAATGCTTTATGCTAAAGATTCTAAACTTGCTGGACTCTAAGCGGGTTTAGAATCTTTCCTATCATAATTGCAACTGCTTAAACCTCATTGATCAAGAAAAACATCTAATTGATTTGCTTCAGCATATTCTTCGCACCACTATGATTATAGTGAGTCGCTAAGTTTTGCAACACTCGCTTGGCCTGAGCTTTAGAGTTCGGGAAGCGATTCGCATAAGCAGGAATACCATTCAGGCAGCGCGCCACCAGCATTCCCGACTCGGTATATACCCGGGTGCCTTCTGTTCCTTGTAACTTGCCATAATTATAAGCACGCTGCGCATTATTACAGGCATTGTTCAGATTTTTACCGCTATTAATATCACGACGGGCTACCACATAGAGCTTCATCTGCTGCTGTTGTGGCGTTTCCACTTTACGGCGCGTTACAACTGCAGGCTGTTCTGGAGATACTTTACTTGCTTGTTTATCTGTTTCTTTTTTATCAAGATCAGCTTTCTCGACCTCTTTCACAGTAGTTTTAGCTTCTGCTTTATCATTGCCCGGTTTCCTGACTTTAGAGGCGGTCTTATGAGCCTGATAAAAATTATGCGCTTCATTCAACGTGAACATCTGTGTCAATAAACGTACTGCCCGCGTGCCCTTCTTATCCTGCTGGCGCTCGGAAACAGGTTCAATCGATACAATCCAGTTTTTTTGTGCCTGGCTCGACAAATGGCACTGATAGGCACCAATCCCTTGGGTGACATAACGATTTTTATTTAGACTGCTTCTTTGGGCATTCTCTTTGACCAGACTTAGGCGGCTTCGATGTAACAGGGAAAACTTCCCGCCCTGTTCATGACAATACTGGCTGAGGACGGTACGGGGATATAAAGATTGCGGTTCCAGGTGCTGTCGGGCTGCGTCCCATACATAGACATACTCTTTTGCCTGACCATTTTCTAAGTTTAAATTTCTTTTGACAATCACTTCTTGAGGGCTAACAAAAGGGTGCAAAGCCTTGGGTTTTGAGGGCATCATACTATTACAGCCCGCTAAAATTATTGTACTTATTGTTAGAATGATGAATTTTAATTGCACAGCAAACATCTCAACCCGGATTAAGCTATAACATATAGCAAATACAAAAAAACGACAATCACAAGATATTGATAAATATCGGAATTAAAGTAAACATTCGCACAGATCATCACCAAAGGTGTTAAATATGACAACCTTTGTTTTATAAAAATGGATTTTGTTAACATTTTAATGGTTCATCAATTGGACAAATCACTATATTTAAATTTTAACCACAACCTGCTCACCTAAAAGCCGAAGAAACGAGTTGTTCGGTTATCCATTCTAAATATACTCAAGATCTTTTTATTACTTTATTGCCTCCCTAAACATTGATTCACTTCTTCTATATCCTCTAGATGAGATTAGAAAATTGAATCATTTCAAATATGTAAAATATATTTTTATATACACCCAGTATGTAAATTAAAACAGCAGTCATACTGATCTCTCAGACACTAGATAAGAAAAAACGGTTAAATATCCTGACACTGAGAGGTTGCGACCATTGAGCGGCACATAGAGCAGTGAATTTGTTGGCTCATTTTCTCGCTTTCCCTGAAAAACAAAAAAAGGCCAAACTTTGAAGGTTTGGCCTTAAAATTAAATATTTTAAATCTCATTTATTTAATATGGGATTCAAACGCTTTCAAACGTTTATAGATCGACAAGAGTTCAATAATCGTCGGCCAAGACATAATCAGGTATTGAAAAGACTCGCGAACTTTGCCAAAAACGTTCATGATTTGCATCATTAAGCCCAGCGTAATCGTGCCCGCAGCAATACTTGGGAACAGAATAAATAGTCCGTAAATATTATCGAGCTGCAAATACCAGATCCGCACCATATTGAAATAGGCATAATGGAAATATAAACGGAAATAGTTCCAGCGTACCCGGCTAAAAAGTTCCTGCAAGGTCAAAGGATGGGCACGATCTTCATAATCTTCGCCGTAAACCAGCTCTTTTCGATAGGCAGCTTCTACTTTCTGGTTATTAAATTCCAGTCCTGGCAGCTTCATGCCAACGATTATCAAGATCACCGTTCCCAGTGCCGCCCAACCAATTGATGCCCACACCAAACTATGTTGAATCTCCCCGACAAAAGGCAAAACTTTTACATGCGAGGACAGTTGGTACAAAACAGGCAAAAAAGCCATTAATAACATAAGGGATTCAATCAGGGAAACACTAAGCTGCTCGGTGGTCTTGGCAAAACGCATGGTATCTTCCTGAATACGCTGTGATGCCCCTTCAATATGACGCAGTTTTTCCCAGTGTGCAGTGTAATAATCATTCATTGCAGTACGCCAGCGGAATACATAATGGCTGACAAAAAACAGGTTAAAGACTGCCAGCGTGACATAAATCATGGCAATATAAATAAAGGTCAATGCCTCCTGGTAAAGAAACTTTACATCCCCTCCACCTTGACTGAGCATATTCTGAATCTGGTTATAAAACGGATTGTACCATTCGTTCAGCACCACATTGACCTGTACGCCAAACCAGATATTAAACAGGATAAAAGCTGATCCCCAGACGGACCAGCGCTGCCATGGGTGATGGGCTTTAAACCGCCAAAACAAAGCAAACAAAGTGGTAGCGACAAAGAACCATAGATAAAACCAGATAAATTTCGGGGTCCAGAAGCGGTTAATTCCAATAGGAAGAGTTGCATCCTGATACCCTTGTGCCAAGCCGAGATAAACACCCCAGCCTGAACCACCGCTATGCCAAAGGCCGAGATTGATTAGAAACCACAAGACCAGACTGCTGAAAAACCAGACCGGTTGCGGAAAAAATGACTTGAACATAGAGGTATAACTCTCCTTTTATCTCTGGTTCAGAAATGAAGCACAGTGTATTCTTATTTTTAGCCTGAGAACCTGCGACAGCATTATTTTTCAATTTAATGCAAAAAACAACAGATGAATATAAAACATTGATGCCTTAAATATAATTTATTCTTTTAGATTAAATTTATTCTAAATACAGGGGGGTGTTGGCACTTGGTCGAGCTGGGCGACAAAATATATGCTGAGCTAGACGAGACAGAAAACCCAGTCACTCTCCATGAATAAGCCATCATACTATAGCCGCCTCCCCTCTTCTTCACTTCAGTCATTCAATTTTATCTTTAGTTTTGGGGCATCTTTGGCTCTCATAATTTTAAGGGTTAAAATAAAGAATTTTTATCGAATGGAAAATTACCAAGATACTATTTTTATCTTTTCTATGTAGCATATGTTTTTTTAATCTACTGAAATTAATCATGAAATAATTGATAAAGTTCTCATTTTTTATAGAAACAGTTGAATTTTCACAAAACATGTTATGATTAGGCCTATAAAAATTCATTGACCGCGGGGAGATAAAAAATGGAAAAATCAGTCATCGAACTGCTGAAGCCTGTAACACTGGAAAAAGAAAACTGTCCTCCTTTGGTATTTGAAACAGGTACAGTTCTGAAAGTCCTGATGCAGACTCCTACCAGCCTGCTGGTGAGTAAGGACGATGATTTTAATTTTACTGTTGCTTTAAAAGATGAAAACAAGATTTGGCGTGTACTTTAAATAAAAATAATCGGCTCGACAGAGACTTTATTCTGGTCTGAAAGAATTTAATACCTCCTCCAGATTCTGCTAAAGCCAAGGTTTCAAAAACTCTGATCATTGGCTTATAGAGCAAAGCTGCTGTGTACAAAATGATAGCTCTACCAAATGGCCGGCAGTATTTCTCACTTTCAGCGTGAATAGCTGGCATGTTCCATTTCGTCAACTGCCTAATATTTTATTTTGCTGTATGGTCTGAAATGATATTGGTCTGCTGTAGATGACTAAACTGTCTTCAGGTCCTTTTAAAGATCAACACTTGGCAGGTCTTAAAATCAGAACTTTACTGTTTGCATTTATTTTGACTCCTGACCCATATCAGGTTCATTAATTAAGTCTCAACTTCATAACTCTGATTTAAAGTCAGAAAACTTTATCTGCTTGTATCAAGGTATTCTATTTTACCTCCAATAACCTTAAATAGAACTTTAAATAAAAAGTCACTTTAAATCGTTAAATTTAAAACATTTTCAAAACACAACGTGTTTTATATTCTAAAGGAAAATTTAAAGCATTTTAAAGTTTCAGTTAATTATTTACTATAATTACATAAATATACATTTTTCTAATAAAATAAATAATCATACACTCAGAAAATATAATATTTAAATCGCCTAAATATTTCGAAATTTTACAAAGTAAAGATACACACTAAAAGTGTTTGGTTTCTGCATTGAAGACCGAATCAATAAAAATAATATGTTATAAATCTAGAAGATCAAAAACCAACCAAGTCAAAATTTAATATTTATTTAACTCTATATCAATTACTTAGGTAGATTTATAATGTTCAAGCATTCAGAGCAAGTTATAGAAGATTCATCTGAAGCTTCTTTTTATATGTCGCCAAATATGATTATAAATGCTTGCCCATCAGAGATTTATTCTCAAGACTTGGTTTTATTTCTTGATATTGATGGAACAATCTCTGAGTTTAACCCTAATCCAGAAAAAAGTATTATTAGTAGTGAAATTATAGGTTTACTTAAACAATTACAAACCTACCTCACCCTTATATTAGTTACTGGCCGTTCTATTATACAGGCGCAAAATCTTATCTATCCATTTAAATGGAATATCGCAGGTTCACATGGCCTGGAATTAAGATATCAGTCTGAATTAAAAACGTTAATTCAATTAAATCCAGAACGGCTTCAACAATTAAAAGACTATATTCAAACTCATGCACGGCAGCTTGCTCAACTGAGAATTGAAGTTAAACGCTATTCCGTTGCCCTCCATTTTCGTGAACATCCGGACATGGAGCAGGCGGCACATACACTGGCTTTAAACTGCCTGTCTCAGTTTCCAGAGTTTGAGCTGAAACCTGGCAAATATGTCTTTGAACTTGTACCTCAAGGTGCGAACAAAGGCTCAGCCATTCAGCAGATCATGCAGCAATATCACTCCCCCACTGCTTATCCCATTTTTATCGGCGATGACCTGACCGACGAAGCCGGTTTTCAGGCCATTAACGCATTGAAGGGCTGTTCCATTAAAGTCGGCAGCGGAGTAACCGCGGCGCAATACAGATTAGAAAATGTGTCCCAAGTGCAAGCTTTTCTGGAAATATTTTTAACATCACTCAAAGCACAAGAACAACAATTATCGGAGAAATCACATGTCAAAACTCATCGTGTTATCAAATCGTGTGAATCTACCTAACCCAGATAACATGAAAGCTGGTGGATTGGCTGTCGCATTGCAGGATGCTTTGCAGGATATCGGCGGAATCTGGGTAGGCTGGAACGGTTCAAGAACTGAACAGGTCAAGGAGCAAAAATTTCAGATTCAGAAGTTTCAGAATGTCGAATATCATACCAGTCCATTGACTGAGTCCCAGTATCAGGGATTTTATTGTGGTTTTGCCAATAATGCCTTGTGGCCACTGATGCATGATCAGCATCAACTGGTAGATTATCAGCCTCAGGATTTCAAGATATATAAAGAGGTAAATTTACGTTTTGCCAAACACCTGAAACAGATTGCTTCGCCACATGACATCATCTGGATTCATGATTATCATTTTCTCAGTGTGGCACATTATTGTCGCAAGCTCGGCATGCGTAACCGGATTGGCTTCTTTTTGCATATTCCATTTCCGGAATTGAAACTCTGGCAGACGCTTCCTCCTCATCGGGATTTGGCCCATCATCTGGCAAATTACGACGTGCTCGGCTTTCAAACCCCGCGTGACCAGATGAACTGTATTCATTTTCTGGAACAAATGCTGCATCTTGGGCACCGCAATGATGAGATTCTAAATTATCAATCCAGACGGATTAATGTGAAATGTTATCCAATTGGCGTGCATCCGGTACAAATTCAGAAACAGGCGGCAGCCAGTCAGCAGACGGAACTTCCATTTCACTTGACTGAAACGCAACCTTATAAAACTATTATCTCAGTTGACCGAATTGACTATAGTAAAGGTTTACTGGAAAAAATTGGCGCCTTGCAAAGCTTGCTGGAAGATCAACCGGAGTTTAAAGGCCAATTCCAGCAGCTACAGATTGCCTGCCCTTGCCGGCTGGATGTAAAAACCTATCAAAACCTCTATCAACAGTTCCAGTCAGCTGTAGAGCAATTGAATCAGCAACATGGTTCAGCAGACTGGCTGCCTTTTGAGTGCAGTTTTAATACGCTCGGTCATGAAAGCCTGATGCACTTATACCGACATGCTGATATTTGCTGGGTAAACTCCATCCGTGATGGGATGAATCTGGTGGCGAAAGAATATATTGCTGCCCAGGATCCGAAAGATCCGGGCGTACTGATCCTGTCCAAATATGCGGGTGCTGCCGAGCAGATGAAAGAGGCTTTACTGGTCGATCCTTATGATCATGACAGCATGAATAAGGCATTAAAAAAAGCCTTACGGATGTCTAAATCAGAACGTATAGAGCGTTATCGTTATTTGCAGCAAGGTCTTAAAAACTTCGACATTATGCGCTGGCGTGATCAGTTCCTGACCGATCTAAAAAAAGCCCAAAGTTTGCGAATTTACCGTCCGCTGGCTGCGGGGATTTCGACCCAGTTCAGTGTACATGGCTAATCGCTGCACCGTAAAAAAACACCAGCTTTATGCTGGTGTTTCATTTTCCAGTACAGGCAGAGCTGCTTCTGGCTGTTCTACAAGTTGTTGATCCGCAGTCAGATGGTTCAGGATGACAATACTTAACAGGCCGAAGGCCACCACAGTAAAGACCACACTTAAGCCAACTATTTCACTCCCAAAACCCACCAGAGCCGGTCCAATTAATGAGCCGGTATAGGCAAAGACTGATACATAAGACAACGCCACGTGGGAGGCCAAAGTCTTTTGACGGCCTGCACGTGAAAACATCAAGGGAACGATATTGGCACTGCCCAGTCCTAACACCGCATAACCCACCAGCACTATAGGCCAGACAGGTGCAAATACCACAATGAATAAACCTGTTGCTGCCAGCAATGCACTCAACAGAATCGTAGTTTTCTCACCTAAAAACTGAATGAACAAATGTCCGCTAAAACGCCCCAGCACCATCAAGGCAGCGAAAAAGCTATAAGCCAAGCCGGTTTGTGCAGCTGGCAAGCTGAACTCGGTCGCCAAATAAATTCCGCTCCAGTCCATGGCCGCCCCTTCGGAAAGAAAAGCCACGAAACAGATCAGACCAATACCGAGAATGGCCCAGGTTGGACGTGACTTCTTAGTTACTTCATGCGCAGTTTCAGTTATATCTTCCTTGATTGCTGGTGCAGGACGACCCAAGCAAAATGGAATAGCGACCACGGTAATAAGCAGTAAAATTATACTGATAGTTACCGCACCCATTAAAGGCAGCAGGCCGAATCCCATTAAAGTCGTCATCCCCAGCACACCTGCCAGACCACCCAGACTACATACGCCATGGAAACCAGACATCAGGCTTTTACCCACGTATTTTTCAATTTGAGCAGCCTGAAGGTTGACCGTTACCCCCAGCGCACCAGCACTGGCACCAAAGAAAAATAGACTGATTGCCATAATCAGGGTGTTTGGACTGGCTGCCAAAGCCGGTAAAATAAACAGGAATACTGCAAGAATGACTGCTAAAACCGGACGGCAGCCAAATTTATTTGCCAGACGCCCCGCCAGTGGCATAGCCAGCATTGAACCAATGCCCGCGCACAGCAATAATAAGCCGAAATCTGCATGGTTCAGAAAAAGACGCTGCTGGGCATAAGGAATAAGCGGTGCCCACGCTGCCGTACTAAAACCCAGACTGAAAAAGCATAAAGCCGTTGCAATCTTTTGCCATAGATAGGGTGATGGAGACTGAAGTCGAGCACGTAAAGTTGGATTTAACATGATGTTGTTCCAAAGAAAATTCAGGCATCCATTACCGAGCATCCATAGAAAAACCCTACCTACTTATAGCTTGGAGGTATAAGTAGGTAGGGCTTAATTTGCGTGAATTATATATAAAATGAAATGAAATAAAATAGGCAAAAAACAGATTTTTTAATATTTTCTTACAAGTGTTTGATTGTATAAATTTTATAATTTTATTGTTTTATTTGTAAACAATGATCGGTTTTTCGACTGCCTCCTGAGTCTCTAGATTTTGCAAGAAACTGGCAAAGCCTTCTGTCACTTTTGAGTTCAAACGACTACTGGTCAGCACTCTTAAACGGTTAGACCAGGTGATCTGGACATTTGCCTGTTCCAGACGCCGAATGAACTCTACATCTTCATGGCAAGCCAGCTGTTCAAAGCCTTGGTTTTTTATATATATATCTGATTTAAAACATAAATTTGCACCATGAACATGGTGATGATTCATTCTATCCTGATAATGGCTCAAGTACTTAACACGGGTTCCTGGGCTCAAATGATCCCACTCATCCAGCTCGACTACTCCGCAAATCACCTCGGTGGGTTGATGCTCTAACATGACTTTAAACCAGTCCGGCTGCACTCGAGAGTCTGCATCAGTGCAGCAGATCCAATCACAGCCTTGAGCAATGAGTTGCTGGATGCCTAAATGACGGGTTTTGCCTACACACTGAAAGTCACACTGGATGCTTTCAACCGCCATTTTCTGGACTTTCTGCGCAGTCTGATCGGTACAAGTGTCTAAGACGACTAAAATCTTAATCTCAAATAGACTTTCCACTGATTCAAGCGATTGAAAAAATTCAAGTTGGGCTGTTTTTAAGGCCAATAAACAGTGTTCAATATAAGCTTCTTCATTGCAAGCAGGAATGACCACACCGATCTTTTTCATTTCAAGCCCTCTTGCTCTGCCACGGATTGAGCGGCATTTACCCACAGATCGACCAGAAAATCAGCTTCTTCCAGATGTAATACCTGACGATATTGCAAGTTTTCTTTTAAATACGCATGGATGACATCGCCATTAAAATGAAAGTCGACAATCGGGGCGCGCCAATGACAGGCCAAAAGACAGCCCCCAGCATCGAGCGCCTCATGTAACCATCGGAGTACCTGTTCCAGACTATGCGGGTCCAGATAATATAGAATCTCACTCACCACAATGAGCTGGAACTTCCGCTTTGGCAAGTCCAACGGGATGATGCCTTGCTGTACATTAACATGTTCATAAGACCGCAACCGTTGCCGAGCCATCTCAACCGCCGTGGCATGCGCATCCAGACAGACCAGCTCCTTACTGCGCTGCGCCAGCTCCTGTGCAAATACACCGTTGCTACAACCAATTTCAATCGCCGAATCAAAAGATGGCTGGGGTAAAATGGCCAGACAAATCTGGCGTTTGCGCTGTTCATACCAACGCTGTTCATAGTGCCAGGGATCACCCTGATTAATACGATAGAGACGATCGAAATATTCCTGCTGATAGGTCAATTTACTGTTCATACAGATAGACCTCCCATGGTTGTAAAAGACGTTGCAGCGCATAACCGGATAGGATTGGCGGCTGTCCGGTCGTCGGGTCCATTTCCAGCTGACTCTTAAAACACTGCGCGGCTCGTCGCTTATGACTTAATTCGGTAGTACTAAGCTGAAGTTTATGGGCAATGTTCCAGTTTATCCGTGCATCACCCGGCTGGGCCCAGTGCCATGCCCAGATCAGCACCTGTATACAAGGCCGCTGCAATTCTGTCGCCAAATCCTGTATTACCTGTGCAGTCCCTTCATGATCAGGATGTCCGTCATGAATAAAGGTCGTCACCAGTACATCATGGGGCTGTAGTTGTGCTTTTAGACGCTGCTTGAGCAGTTCACGCTGTTCAATTACTTCCCCATCCTGAATTTGTAGTGCAATTCGTTCTACGCTCTGCTGCAACTTTAGTGCTGTTAAGGCTTGTCGTGTTTCATGTGGCCGAATCTGATCGAGTTGCGCCGGGCTATAAAGACTGGAATCAGGATGACTGGCAGTGCCATTGGTCACTGCAAAAATCGTAACCGGATACCCGGCCTGATCCAGGCGCTGGATCAGACCGCCACACCCCAGAATTTCATCATCCGGATGTGGTGCAATAATACAGACCCGCGCCCCCATAGGAACTATGGCCTGAATATCGAATGCAGGAAGCTGCTGCAAGATCGGGCAGGACAGCCATTCTTCTTTAGGCGTCCCCTCTCCGTGAATTACCCGGTCTCCTACGATCTCATGAACTAGAGTTGCCATAAGGTCTGCTCCTCCTGTGCACTCAGTTCACCGATACGCTCCAGATCAAACGCCGCATGACTTTGCCTGATAAACACCGGAAGATCCGCAACCAGACGGGCGAAATGAGCATTTTCACAAAACGGCGTCGCACCTAGCGCTTTGCCTACCGTGTTCAGCACATGAAGTGCACTTGCCTCGACTTGAGCGCGCAGGCTGCGAATCTTCAGTTCATGAGACTGTTCAGGATACTGGTCAATCTGCTGTGCCACTTGATGGAACATGGCACGCGTTGCCAAGAGTTCACGACTGACCTCGCCCAAATACATGGCTGTATAAGGATGGGGCCGGTTTAATACGCCCTGTTTTAAATACTGAGCCACAGCGACGGTGGCCCCATACCAGCATGCTGCCACCCCTGCTGCACCATGCCAGAATCCGGCGCGCTCCAGATAAGCATGCGGTGCTGCGACTGCTTGTACCGCAACCTGATCCAATTCAAGACGGCTGGTGCCGGTATGCTGCATTCCGACTGCATGCCAATGCTGCTGATGATAATGAATACCGGGTTGCAACATATCCAGAATCAGGAGCTGCGACTGATGATGTTCATTTCGACAAGTGACCAAGGCGGAATCTACCCAGGCTGCGGCTGAGCACCAAGGCTTGCTTCCACTTAATTTGCCCTGTTCCAGTTGCAGCGGTTGAGGTCCGCCTTCTGCAGCCCAGATTGCCCAGAGCCGTCCGGAATCTGCCGGAATATGAAGTTCATGTAAAATAGCCAGCGCATCCAGATGAGACTCAAACAGTTTGCCCAGGCTTAAGTTGGTCGCAGAAACTTCAGCCAGAATTTGCCAGCGTTTTAAGGTATCGCCCGAGGCAGGTAAAGGAATCTGTTCAGAAAACTGTACCAATTCCTTTAAGGTATGGTGAATACTTTCTTCGAGTTCTAAAGATGAATGTTTAAATTTTTCTAATATTGAACCGAGGTTCATGTGGATTCTTCCTCAAAATGGAAATCGGGTCAGCATCTTCTCCAACAAGCAAAGGGCTGCACTGTCGCTGGGTTTTACACAGGCATCACCTCAATCATTGTTCAATGATTCTGTTTAACCCTATAAATCCTGCTCTACCCCCTCACTCAGCCCTTGCGAAACAAGGAATAGAAGCCGGGGCTTCTATTCCTTTTAAAGTTATGCAGGAATAGTTTCTGCAATCGCTTCACGCATCCACACACGATGGTTCATGATTAAGGTTTTAAATTGATCTTGTACCTTTTCAAACTGTGCACCTACCAAAGTGCCTTCATCACGGCTCAACCGCAGCTCTTCGATCAGCTGGTCTTTATCACCCAGGAAAACCACAGGCTTAAGATGCTTATATGCCTCAAGCAGATAGTGTGTGGCGACCCCATCTTTTAACACCATGTCATGATTATCGCCATCGACAATCACCACAGCATCGTAGGCAATCGAAGGTTCTGCTTTTTGCATGCCATCTGAAGGAATGACTGCACCCTGCTGGCTAAGTACCGGGCCTGAGCGTGGAGTAAGGACATCAGCCACCGCACTTTCTGATTCTGCCCAGGCTTGAACTGCCTTAATACTGGCTTCATTGGCCTGATCATGAGCCAGAATGGCAATTTTTCGCCCCTTGATGTCTTGTGGTTTAAAAGCCTCAAAAGACAGGCGCTTGGAAACCACCACCTCTGGCAGTTTGGCCGCCTTTTTCTCGGCCGGAATCTCGATACCTAGCTGGTCTGCGACCTGCTGGGCCAGAGACAAGTCAATATTGCACAGCACATCCAGTACTTCACGTTCCTGAATATGCTTACGCTGGACTTTACTCAGCTCAAACACATAGGCATCTACAATATGCTTCTGTTCATGCGGCTGCTGGCTTTGGTAGAAAATACGCGCATGACTAAAGTGGTCATTAAAAGATGGGCTGCGCTGACGGATTTTATGACCGTCAATACGCTCCTGATAGCTTTCAAAGCCACCAGCCTGCGCGCCCGCTGCTTCGGCTGGCCAGTTGTTATCAATTGAGTTTGGCTCATAATTGGCCTGGCCACTATAGACAATACGCTGATGCAAGCCATCTCGCTGGTTATTATGAAATGGGCAGACTGGCTTGTTGATTGGAATCTGGTGGAAATTCGGACCACCCAGACGACTTAACTGGGTATCGGTATAAGAAAATAGACGCGCTTGCAGCAGTGGGTCGTTGGTAAAATCAATTCCTGGTACCACATGTCCGGGACAGAAGGCCACCTGTTCAGTCTCGCCGAAGAAATAATCTACATTACGGTTGAGTACCATACGGCCAAGTGGAGTTACTGGCACTAACTCTTCCGGGATGATTTTGGTCGGGTCCAGCAGGTCAAAATCAAACTTCATTTCATCTTCTTCAGCTACGATTTGCACCCCAAGCTCCCACTCAGGATAGTTTCCTGAAGCAATGGCTTCATACAAGTCACGACGATGAAAGTCCGGGTCTTTTCCTGCCAGCTTTTGTGCTTCATCCCAGACCAGCTGTGTCATGCCCTGCTTCGGTGTCCAGTGGAATTTGACAAAGACAGCTTTATTTTCAGCATTAATCAGCCGGAAAGTATGCACGCCAAAACCCTGCATGGAACGCAAGCTGCGTGGAATTGCCCGGTCGGACATGGCCCACATCACCGCATGGGCCGTTTCAGGAACCAGAGACACGAAGTCCCAGAAGGTATCGTGGGCCGTAGCACCGGTTGGTATTTCAGTTTGCTGTTCCGGCTTCATGGCATGTACAAAGTCTGGAAACTTGATACCGTCCTGAATAAAAAATACCGGAGCATTATTTGCCACCAGATCATAATTGCCTTCATCAGTATAAAACTTGGTAGCAAAACCACGAATATCACGTACTGTATCCGCGGAACCACGTGGCCCCTGTACCGTAGAAAAACGTACAAAAACTGGTGTCTGTACGTCAGTACGGGTCAAAAATCCGGCCTTAGTCCATTTGTCATTGCCGGGATAAGCTTCGAAAAAACCGTGCGCTCCAACACCACGTGCATGCACAATCCGCTCCGGGATACGCTCATGATCGAAATGGGTAATTTTCTCACGTAGAATAAAATCTTCCATGAGCGTTGCGCCGCGAACACCGGCTTTCAGACTGTTCTGATTGTCAGAGATTTTCACCCCCTGATTGGTCGTGAGTGTCTGTTCTGTCGCATCACTACGATATACATCCAGTTGCTCACTTTTCTTATTGGTATTTTGCTTATCTAAACTGCCTGTCGCTGCTATTGGGCTGTTCGCCTTGATTTTCATGATTTTTTCCTTGCCGAGATCGAGTTTAATGAAAGTATTCTTGGTTCTATCTCAAATTTGCTTGAGTCTGGTTGAATAGACGGCGGGTTCAATAAAAAATTCTGGAGGTCTGCTATCGCTGCTGGGCCGAATCAATTGTGCTAAGCCTCAGTTTTTTTTGATAGTATCCTTAAACTTTAGATCGTTTTCTTATCGACTTCGCCTTTGCTCCCTACCTTAACGGTATTTATAAAATCAGAGTGATGACTCTTTGTAGTGCATTGTTTAATAAAGGCGTTGTTGTGTTATTTTTTTAATACACCCCAAGATCAAGCAAGAAAATCGACTTAAACTGCAAGTTTGGAGTTATTCACATAGAGATTAAGTCTTTGTTTTAGTTAAATTTAAAATATTAAAATAACTTCGGTTACAATCTTACTCTTAGGCTATACACAAGACCTAAACTTTAAGTTCTTCATTCCTATAAAATTTATGGGATGGCGTAACTTAAGTTATACAGCCCGTGCTAATCCTGTGGTGATAAGCGGTTTCAGACGCTTTTGATCAAGCAAACTCAGTCCATTGAGGGCTTAAATCAGTAAGAAAGTGAACAGTTGATAAAAATAGATATTTAGATTTTTTTAAGGAGTCACATTATGGGTTCTTCAAACACAGATGCACAGATCATGAAGATTGATATTGGTATCTCCGAAGCTGACCGTGCCAAAATTGTAGAAGGCTTATCCAAACTGCTGGCGGATAGCTACACATTATATTTGATGACACACAATTTTCACTGGAATGTGACCGGTCCGCAATTTAACAGCCTGCATACTATGTTTATGACGCAATATACCGAGCAGTGGAATGCGCTAGACCAGATTGCAGAAAGGATTCGTGCGCTGGGTTTTGCGGCACCGGGAACATATAAAGAATTTGTCAAACTGACTTCGATCCAGGAAATTGAGGGCGTGCCTAACGCAGAGCAGATGCTCAAGTATCTGATGACAGCGCATGAAACCACTGCACGTACCGCCAGAGAGCTATTTTCAGTGGTAGATGAAGTCAATGACCAGCCAACTGCTGATTTACTGACTCAACGTCTGGATGTGCACGAAAAAACGGCATGGATGCTCAGAAGTACTTTAGGCTAAGCACAGCCCCTATTTATAAATAATTTAAAAACTATAAATCCTAAGAATTATCCATTTTCCAAACACCCGAATGTCATCATTCGGGTTTTTTTTAGTCTTGTTGACTGGGCAGATCAAAGCAGGACAATAAAAATCTCTATCTGTTGAGTACGCTGCAAAAGCTTCTTATCGAAAAATCTGCAATAAAATAGTCTGGCCCAACCATAACAAAAATAAAAAAATGCCTTATGCAGGGATAAGGCAATCTTCAGTCAGGCACTTAGCCGTGCGAGCATCAGTGCAGATAATCGTCCAGCTCTACCCGCTTTATTTAAAATAGTTCAGGGGCAATTTTAAGTAAGACACGCCATTGGCTTCTACCTCAGGAAACTGCCCGGCTTTCATATTGATCTGGATCGCTGGCAGAATCAGCTTGGGCATACTCAACCCGGCATCCCGCTGATTACGCATCTGTACGAATTCAGCCTTAGGCGTGCCCTCATGAATATGGATATTCTGGGTTTTCTGGGTCCGAATATCGGTTTCACAGTGATAGGACTGGCGTGTTTCAGGCAAATAATCATGGCACAGAAACATTCGGGTATTTTCTGGAAGCTGATACAGCCTTTGCACCGAATCAAACAGTATTTCTGCACTGCCACGCGGAAAATCACAACGTGCGGTTCCATAATCCGGCATAAACAGCGTGTCCCCCACAAAGACTGCATCCCCAATTACATAGCTCAGACAGGCCGGTGTATGTCCCGGTGTCGGAATATTGTAGGCTTGCAGTGTTCCGATCTGGAACGACTCATGATCTTTAAATAAGTAATCAAAGAGCTGCTGGGCATTGAACTGTTTAATATCCAGATGATAGATGGCCCCAAAGGTGTCCTGCACAATGCCAATTTTTTGGCTCATGGCAATCTTGCCGCCCAACTCTGCTTTCAGATACTGCGCAGCAGTCAGATGATCGGCATGCACATGGGTTTCCAGAATCCACTCGACGCTTAATCCATGCGCCCTGACATAGGCAATAATCTGATCGGCATGCGTAGTTGCGGTACTGGCCGAAGCGGCATCATAATCCAGCACGCTATCAATAATGGCGCAGCTTTGCGTTGCAGGATCACTCACCACATAACTGAAGGTATTGGTATCTTCATGAAAAAAATCCTGGACGACGGGTCTGTTAGACATATTTAAGCTCCTGCCCATTTACGATGAATCCATACACCCAGCATCATCGCAACAATAAAATAAAGTATCTGATAATGTCCCAGACCAATCAGGGTAAAACTGGGTGCCGGACATACGCCTGCAATGCCCCAGCCTATACCGAAGAGTAAACTGCCAGAGATTAGTTTAGGATCAATCTGCTGATTTTTCGGTAAATCAATCGGTTCATTAAAAATAGTTTTTGGAGCCTGGCTTCTAACTGCTTTCTGAAAAGGAATAAAAGCGACTGCAATTGCACCCATCATAACAAAAGCCAGACTAGCATCCCAGTCACCAAATACGTCCAGAAAATCGAGTACTTTTTCCGGATTGGACATGCCAGACAGCATCAATCCAACAGAGAACAGGGCACCAAAAACAAAGGCCAAGATATTTTTCATTTTAAAATGCTCCTGTAACATGGCGAATGATATAAACGATCACAAAACCAGCAAACATAAAAGTCAGTGTGGCAATGATAGAACGTCTGGACAGACGGCTGATTCCACAGATCCCATGCCCACTGGTACAGCCTGAACCCAATCGCGTTCCAAAACCAACCAGCAAACCCGCAATGATCATCATCAGTGGGCTGGCATTCAGTTCAATATCAGGCTGGACAAATAATCCGTACAGGAATGGAGTAAGCACCAAGCCCGACATAAACCAGAGGGCCGGTGTTTTAAACAGGGTTTGAGGATTTAATACCTGGCTAATCAGGCCACTAATGCCGGCAATACGGCCATTCACATATAAATAGCCCACCACCGAAACTCCGAGCATCAAGCCGCCGAGAAACGCGATCAGAAAATCATGCATAACACGCCTACCAATTCAATATATATTTTTATATTATATAAAATTAGATATTAATCAAGCTTTCTATGCTATTATTCTGTAAATACGCTGCTGTAGAGGAGCACAAGCTATTTCCATGAATATCGCACAAAATGCCAAAATTGATTTTTCTCAGGTAGATACAGTGACCAACTGCTTAAAAGTCCTGTCCAATCCTGACCGGTTGAGAATTTTATGTGTGCTGGTCGATGGCGAGCTGAATGTACAGCAAATCGAGGAATCTACCGATATTCATCAGCCGACCCTGTCACAGCAGCTCACGGTCTTGCGCAAAAATAACATCGTGAATACCCGTCGTGAAGGTAAACAGATTTTTTATCAGGTCTCCGACCCTAACGTGCTGGTGATTATGCAGACGCTCTATCAGTTGTATTGCGCCGTTTAATGCCCGCATCCGGTGAAGACATTTTTAATGAATCCAGAAGGAAATAATCAGTAAGATACCGGTAAAGATGGTAAATAAATTCAACCAGACCGGCTGCCGGGTTTGATAGCCTTCAATAAATTCAGCAGGATTAAGCGATTTGAGACCTGTGCGATATTGTAAAATCGAGCCGATATTGACCAGCAGGCCAAAGACAATCACAGCAATCCCTAGCCATTCTGTATAAACAATTTTATGCTGATAGTGAACTGGATCAATCAACTGAACCAAGAGATTAGATTTTTCAATCACGAAACCAAAAGCAATTAAGGCCAGACCACTACGGTTCCAAGCCAGAGCGGTGCGTTCTAAAGCAAATAAAACCCGCGGATCCTGTAGGTTTGACATATTTATTCCTCCTCTATTTTCTGAACTGGCTCAGCTCGGGTATCGCTTTCCATCCGTCCATCGACCAGCCGGATGGTGCGCTCACAAGGGGACAGACAGCCATGGATCATGTGTTACCCATAGTACCGCATAGTCTCGCTTGCGATGTACTTGCAAAACAGCTCGAATATGTCTGCTGCGGTTTGCGCAGATTTTTGGGCTGGCTCATCTGCCAGTAACGAGGCAGGATGAACCCTTAAGTAAGGCCCGGAAAAAGCGACACCTTGCTGCTGTCCGCCACCAGCAGCAGTACAGGAATCATCAAAAGCTTATAGGGGCTGGTTCGCGATGGCATCTCCGGTTAATTGTTAATGGTATATTTTGATTTAAAAGACCGATAATCTTTTTGTATGTTTTAATTCATACCCAGTTTTGCTCAGATTTAGATGCATTTTCTGGGTATCTGTTCTTAATTAACCTGAGTTCGATGAAATCCACTTAGCTTTTTAACATATTTTGGAAAGTTGGCTTATTGGGGTTCAAACAATAAGCCACTACAGCAGCCATGATATTCACCATGAAGTTATTTGCCGAACGATGACGTGAATGTTCAATTTGATGTAAATTTTTTAATTGATCATTCACTGTTTCAATCAATCCTCTTCTGCAAAGCAATTGTTTTTCTTCTTCTGTTTGGATAGGTTTGTTTTTCATATTCCGACGTGATGGGGTCAATATTTTCAGTCCTCTTGCTGCTAAAACTTCGGCTTTTGCTTTGCTCAAATAGCCTTTGTCTCCGAGTAGGATCCCTTTTAATTCTTGAGTTAAAGAATCTAATATAGCAACATCATGAACATTTCCTGATGTCAGTTTGAGGTTAATTATTTCACCTAAATTATTGATAACCAAATGTAATTTAAAACCATAAAACCACCCCGTACTACTTTTTCCACGACCTGCCAAACCTTTAAATACACGATGCCTTTTAATCCGAAGATTATGGCAAACTACCAATTTAGTGGAGTCAATGATACTGATTCCCGTATCTTTTCCTTTTACTTGATGGAAGAAACTACTCAGAGCCTGCAAACAACGGGGCATGATTTCAATAAATCGGTTGTAGCTAAGCAGTTTAGGAAAAGCAGATTTCCAGAATGGAACGATCATTTGGCAATAAAAATATTTGAAGAATCTAAACCCGGATTGATAAAATAAAATGACAATAGTCATTGCTTCAGACAAGCTTAAAGCTGACTTTTTCAGCCTGGATTTTTGATCAGAAATTAAAGCTTTTTCTAAAGATTCATTAATTTTTTTGCAGAAATCATCCAAAATACAAAATAATTCGGTAATATGATCCATTGAAAAGCCTTGTTTTATAACATTTTGTCTTGAGAACCAATATGTTACAAATATAGGGCTTTTTTATACTCTTTTTTTATATCGAACTCAGGTTATTATAATCACATAGTGGTGCACTTCACATGCTGATCTAAGTGATATAATGCTGACGATATAAACTTCAGAATCTCACGCCAGATTTTTTCTTTTGAATAGAAGCGCCCATCGGTCTATTCGTGTTTTGATTTACAGTTTTTGCTTTGTCTCATCCATCCTTGGCGCTAAAGTAAAAACCATGCCACTCAGTAATGAAATCAAGAAAACCATTCACAGGTGAAAAATGAAATTAGCAGAAGCCCTTTTGCTTAGAAGTGATCAACAAAAAAAACTTGCGTCACTCAAGCAACGTATCAATGCAAATGTACTGGTACAGGATGGGGATGAACCCTCGGAAGATCCCAATGAGTTGTTAAAACAGGTATTTGCCCTTACTCAAGAATCCCAGAAACTGGTGTATGCCATTCATCAAACCAATGCCCTAACAAAGTTAAGTGATGGTCGTTCTTTGCTGGCCTTACTTACTTTGCGTGATGAGCTGGTAGAGTGTCATAAAGTCTTAACGGCCGCCATCAGTAGTAGTTCTCGTGAACCCGATCGTTACAGTACACGTGAGATCAAATGGCATAAAGTCATTCCTGTTTCTTCCTTACAGAAACAGGCCGATGATATTAGTGTAAAACTACGTGATTTAAACGTCTTAATTCAAGCCAGCAACTGGAAAATTGACTTGCTCGAAACCTGAAATCTCTCTGATTTCAGGTTATAATTCAACGCGAACATACTGGGCGAGTACAAGATCCCCTACTTCCACAACACAGGATTGCAAATAAAGTGTAGTGGCCTGCAAAGCGAGTGGATCAGCTTAAAACCTTAAGCACTCCTCAATCCATCACTTGGCATTCTTCAAGTCTTTGCGAAAGCAAAGTCACCCTTGACCAGGCACTACCATGTACTGACAGTATGTTCACCTTCTTTAATTAAAATAAGATTTTCCGGAACGCTGGCATCTTACTTGCTCTTAATAGCCCACACTCCTCAAGCTTTAGCTTCTAAAAGCTTGTTGTTAATACAACCTACTCATCCTTAAAATGTAATACGATGATATTTACGATATTGAGGACGCCAGAAATTACTGTTAATTTTTTCCTCCAACTCTTCCAAAGTCAGCTTTGGAGCAACCCCTTCTTCCATGGCAGCCTGAGCGACTTTTAAAGCAATCACTTTCGAAATATGCTGAATCTGATCCAATTCCGGAAGTAAATTTGCTTTTGGATCTGTTAATTTTGGCGAGCATTCTGCCAGAGCATTACTTGATGCCATCAGCATTTTATTGGTCACGCGTGTAGCCCCTGAAGCAATAACCCCCATCCCTATACCTGGAAAGATATAAGAATTATTGCATTGAGAGATATGATAAATCTCTTCGTGATAATTGACGGGTGCAAATGGACTACCGGTAGCAATCAGTGCCTTGCCCTGTGTCCACTGGATAATATCAGCAGGCACAGCTTCCACTTGAGAGGTTGGATTCGATAAAGGAAAAATAATTGGAGATTCGCAGTTCTGCGCCATGGCAGTGATAATATCTTTACTAAATAAGCCGGGCTGCCCAGAAACCCCGATTAACACCGTGGGTTTGGCAAATTTAACCACATCCAGCAAGGATATGGTCTGTTCAGCCTCCGCCCATCCAGCAATATTTTTCAGATCTTGAGCTAATTTTCTTTGGAAATTCAGTAAATTTGGCTGATTTTCTGTGATCAGGCCAAAGCGGTCAACCATAAATACCCGTTTTCTTGCCTCGGCATCGGTTAGACCTTCTGCTACCATCTGGGCAATAATCTGCTCTGCAATACCACAACCGGCCGATCCAGCGCCTAAAAAGGCAACCGTTTGATCTTTTAACTGTTTATTGGATGCATGTGAAGCTGCTATCAGGCTTCCAACTGCTACAGCAGCCGTTCCCTGAATATCATCATTAAAACAGCATACCTGATCCCGGTATTTTTCTAACAAAGGCATCGCATTATGCTGGGCAAAATCTTCAAACTGAATCAGTGCTTGCGGCCATCTTCTCTGGATCGCCTGGATCACTTTATCTACAAACTCAAAATACTCATCCCCGGTGATACGCGGTTGAGACCAGCCCATATAAATCGGATCATTCAATAATTGCTGGTTATTGGTTCCCACATCTAAAGTAATGGGCAGTGTGTAGGCAGGACTAATACCGCCACAGGCAGTATATAAGGATAATTTTCCAATCGGGATTCCCATTCCACCAATTCCCTGATCACCTAATCCCAAAATGCGCTCACCGTCTGTAAGCACGATTACTTTGACATTTCTCCGGTTTACATTATGTAAAATGTCATCAATATGATGGCGATCCGGGTATGAAATAAAAATACCGCGATGGCGACGATAAATATCTGAAAAGCGCTGACATGCCTCCCCCACAGTCGGGGTATAAATAATTGGCATCATTTCACTTAAATGATTTTCAATTAAATGATAGAACAGGGTTTCATTGGTATCTTGAATATTTCTTAGATAAATATGCTTATTAATATCTTCATTGAAGGTACGATACTGCTGATATGAGCGATGACTTTGTTCTTCAATACTCTCAATAACTTGAGGGATAAGCCCCTTCAAGTTAAAGTTTATACGCTCTTCTTCTGAAAAAGCTGACCCTTTATTCAGTAGAGGCAACTCAAGTAAAGTATTGCCTGCATATGGAATATAAAGTGGACGATCAGGATTTTGATTAGTATTCACTTTTGACTCACATAAAATTAAAAATAATAAACTTTCTCATCTTAACCCCTTTAGTGCTGATCTATGTATTTAATAACTTGATTATTAAAAACAGGCCATTTATAAATTTAACTTGGATTCTCAAATGAAGTGCAACAGAGATTAAATTATTGGAAGGAAGCAAGATGAGCTAGCATTTTGCTTCCGACCGACCAAAGTCAAAGTTGCATCATGAACTATACTCATCTTACTCAAGAAGAAAGATATCAGATTTCCACATTGTTACGTGAAGGTTTTTCTAAGCGTTATATCGCCTGGAGGCTAAATCGTTCGCCTTCCACTATTTCCAGAGAAATAGCACGCAATCGGGCAAGGAATGGTTATTTCGCTCAACATGCCAATAAATTAGCTCGCAGACGGCATTGTCCTAATCCCAAAACAATCCCTTATGATACTTGGGTACAAGTCATTGCTTATCTTGATCTCCAATGGAGTCCCGAACAGATTGCTTCTAATGTTTCAGTCAGTCTGCATTCCATATACAGGTTTATACAGCAGGATAAAAGCAGAGGTGGTGTGCTCTTCCACAACTTACGTTTCAGAAATCAAAGGAAGAGAAAATATGGCTCTATCGAGACTCGTGGCCAACTGACAAACCGCAAAAGCATTCACGATCGACCTGCTGAGATTGAGCAGCGCTCCCGCTTTGGTGATTTGGAAATAGATACGATAGTTGGCAAGAACCACCAACAATCTCTGGTTTCAATTGTAGATCGGAAGACAGGTTATCTTTGGCTGAAAAAGTGCAGCACGCGCAAGGCTGAGGAAGTTTGCCAGGCTACGATCAGATTATTGGAACCGATCAAAGCACACCTAAAAACAATTACCGCGGACAATGGTAAAGAGTTCAGCCTGCATGAGTATGCTGCTCAGGAATTAGATGTCGACTGGTATTTCGCTGATCCCTATAGCGCCTGGCAGCGTGGAACAAATGAAAATACGAATGGATTGATCAGACAATATATTAGAAAAGGCAGTGACTTGAATGACTATACGGATGCATATATTGCAGAAATTACTCAGCGCTTGAATCATCGTCCAAGAAAAAGACTCGGCTTTAAAAGTCCGAGTCAGGTATTATGGCAACAACATGGTGTTGCACTTCAAATGCTAATCTAAGAAATTAATAAAGTTAGAACATTTATACTAAATTGCAATAAAGATGATTTCTGAGAGACTCAGTTACACCCATCGGATTCTTAAATAGCGACGGATTTGCTTTAGAAATTTTCAATAAGTTGTTTGAAATTTAAGAAAAAAATCATTAATTACACAAAATAATTCGGCACTATTAAACACTAGGGCTTAAGGTTTTGTGTGGTAACTCAACTAATGGCTCTAGTCCTTTTATCTTTCAAGTCAATTTCTTATCCACGATTCGCGGTTAAATTAAATTCTAGACTGTTTGTCTAACCATGCCTGCAACCCAGACCAACTTTTAAAATCATCCACTGCACGCACGAGACAATTTGGATTGCGTTCTAATAGCATTTTACTCAAGGCACTGCCTGGCCCAATTTCTAATACCATATCAGGCTGGTTTTCTTGTATTACTGTTAAACAGGCATCCCAGTCAATAGCATGATTCATTTGGTGAATCAGCGCATTAACTGCATCTGTGGTCTTAAAAAACTTATGTCCACCCGAACCGCTAATCATGGCCGTGCATAAACGAGCGAAGTCTTGTTGCTGTAAAACCTGCTGATATGGCTGAACTGCAGCATCCATCCATACAGTATGCGATGCAATGGTAACATTCAACCGTTTAACAAAACGTGTTCCTCGCAATTCAAGTTGCTGAACCAGCTGTTGTAAATTGGCATCAGCTCCGCCCACGACAAAACTACTATCACTCAGTTTAATGGAAAGTGAGGTTGACGTTTCAGTCAATAATGGTTCAAGCGTATTAAGATTGATTCCCTGGACAGCTATTAAGCCACTTGCGTCCTGCGCAGCTGAAGACATCAACGAGGCACGCTGCTGGGCTAAATACAGGCCTTGTTCCAAACCTATCTGTGTTGCACAAATGAGTGCACTTAACTCTCCAAGAGAATAACCTGAGAAGCTCATAAGGTCCCCAATCTCAGGTTTTAACTTTTGCCAACGACACCATTGCAAAGCAAAAATAAAAGGCTGCGCGAACTCATTCGGATACAGATCAGCTTCAGTTAAATCTGAATAAAATAGCTTCGGCAAATACAGTTCTAATTCATCTACTACTTGCAGTTCTTTCGCCATGCTTCGGAGCTCATGCACATGCGCTAAGTTCTGAAGTCCTTGACCACTAAATATGATTGCGAAATTCATTTTCTACCTTTATCAAGAACAAAGTTACTCCCAGTAAATCCGCACTACCACCTGGACTTAAACGATGTTGAACAAAATAATTTTCTATTTTAGACACATCTTTTACCCAGTGCTGTTGTAGTACACCACCTCTTACTAAAAACTGTTTTGCTATATCCTGCACAAGATATAAGGCCGATAAACCGCCGCGCCAAACAATATTGGTATCTTGTACATAAGCCATAAGGCTGAATAGGCTTTGAATTGAAGCCTGTTGGATATTGGCTGTTTTGGCGTAAATGTCGATATATGCTGGTAGAGCAACCTCCATCACTGTTTTGAAACCTGAAGCTACTTCTTCAATCGCGCCTGTGATGCCATATTGGCTACGCATACGTTGCCCATGACTATTCGGGTCACGTTGCAAATGATTTAATAGATCATGACGCCACGTATTTTGAATTTTTTGACTGATTGAGCCTGCGTTCAACTGACTGTTGGCTGCTAAACACTGTCCTACTGCAGCACTGGCAAAACCCAAATTAAAAATCGCACCTTTATGCGTATTAATCTGTCTTGTTGCCCTCAACATTTTCTGTTCAGCTAAAATGCCACACTGCCGAATCTTTTCTAATTCAACATTGCGATAGCCATTTAAAAATTGCGCCTGAAAATAGCCTTGTAAAGCATCGACACTGGATTGGAATAAGCTAAAGTCCATATCACTATGACTGCCCTGAGAACCTGGACAAACCAAACCGGGCTTATGTTCTAAGCTAGCTTCATCCAATAGTGCCATACAAGCCAGATGGTCTAAGCGTTCAGCAGTACTGATAATATTCGGATATAAAACTTCACCTAATGCTAGCATATGCATATTCAAGATTCCCTTCAAATAGTTGTTCTAATCTCAGCATATCCACACGCTGAATTCCTTTTACAATCACTTGCTGTTTCATTACAGGAAAAACTGTAATTAACTCATTAAATGACACATGCCAGTCTGGATGGATTTGAATCTCGCCGTCTAAATGAACTGAACTCTGTGCTTGGACTTGTTGTATCAACTGTAAAATTTCCGGCACATGATTTTGATGCTGTGGATATAACAGCACATCTAAATCTGAAACCGGTCTGACATAGGCCTCCCGCGTGAGAGCTTGGTAGGCATAAGAGCCATAGACATATACTTCACAGCCCCGTTGTTCTAGCTTGTCTGCAAAATCACTTAGGATCTCACGCTGGAGGATCTGTAAGTCAGCTTTTAACAAGGCCCGTAGAGAAAGCGGTCGAGTGATCTGTTCAATATCGTATTCTTCGACCCAACAGGCCACACGATATTTATAACCTTTCACCAAACAGTTGATCGCCAACTTCACCTGTCCCGCATCCAGCCCTTCCTGCCGGCAAACAGTCATTGGAACATGTTGACTCAGCAATTGAGACACTTTCAGTTTCACTGTTTCAGGTAAAGAAACATCCAAAAATTGTAAAGTGGCTGAATCACGCAGATAAGCAAAGTCATGACGATCCATATCTGCTTTCCTTAACTATGAACGACTTTCTCGATTATGTTATTACACAACACGCGTCCTTGACGCTGTTGCCCAACTATACGACGTTGATCCACAAGATAAGATTCAATATGTTGTTGTTGATTTAACAGCACTTGGCTAACCCAATCGGTCTCCAAATCTGGCCAAATGGCATTGATTGCACCCATCTTGTAAAAGTTTTCCGCACCGGGAGCAAAAATAGCTGAACTTTGTGAAAGTTCTTTTAACTTATCAGCGGGAATTTTTGTCACCCGTGCCATCGCGTTTAAGTCCATGACTTTCACTTGGGAATCACTCAGTGCATAGACTTCGTTCGCCATTAAGCCATAGGAAAGGAATCCACCACTGACGGCTTGGCCAAAAATAATCGCGAGGTTGGCGTGTCCACTTCTGCGCAGTAAATCTACACAGGATGCCAAATGGGCAAAGGTTCTGTTTAAGCAGAGTAATTCATCTGCGCGAGAAAGGTCCTGGCCTTGCGTATCCACAATAAACACCACGGGTGTTTGTTGCTTCTGCTGTACCAGCTGTAAGATTTCACCTGCCAGTTCCATGGCAATCTGTTGGTTAATGGGTGCTGCATTGACTGTGCCGAGAATCCGCACCGGACCTGCGTCGGTCTGAGCACTACCCTTAATCACATAACCTTCGATCTGATAATTCAGTTGATGAGGAAACAACTGTTGTAAAAGTAATTCTGTATTCATGAGCTCATCCTTGCTTTAACAGTACAACTTCATGGGCAGACAACATCGGAATTTTTTCTGGCTGGGAAATTCCCATTTCGTGCCAGATTTGTAGACCATCATTTTTACCGAACCAGTGTTGGTACTGCTCTTCAAGCTGTTGTTGCTGTCGCAATAATTGTTCTAAGTCTAAAGGAGCTACCTTAGCGTCGAGTTGCGTTAAAATTGCATCACGAATGTCGACAGTATCATCCTCAACCAAAGCCTGTACGTGATTCAGCAAATAACGATGTTTACCGCCTGTAACACGCCAAACCAATGCACGATCTTTCGAGTCAAACTCTTCTACGCCTTTGACCGTTTCAATCACTTCTGGGCCAGATAGCGCCAAACGCCCTTCTTCGGTCATGATGATGGTACTGCTCAAACAAGCGCTGATACCCATACCACCGAAAGCGCCACAGATTCCGCCAATTACGGTAATAATCGGAATACCTGCATTTCTTACCTGCAACATCGCACGCATAATTTCGGAAATGGCGATAAGACCAGCATTGGCTTCATGCAGACGCACGCCACCTGAGTCCACAAAAAACAGTACCGCTTGCGCCTGATCTTGAATAGCCTTATGCAAGAGACCAACAATTTTCGCCCCGTGGATTTCACCCACAGCACCGCCCATAAACTGGCCTTCTTGGGCCATAATATGCACTGGTGTTCCATTCAAACGCGCTGTACCAATAATCACGCCATCATCAAAACTTCCCGGAATATCCAAAGCAGAGAGATGTGGGCTGACTTCAACCTCAGTTGGCTTTAATATTTCATTAAAACTATGAGTATCGACGACCGCTTGAATACGCGCACGTGCGGTTTTTTCATAAAAACTGTTTTTGAGCATCACTTGATCCATGTTCTATACTCCCTTAAACATAGATATTGCTTGGCTTAAGCGCAGGTTCACTACCGCTGGAGTCGCCCCCATATCATTTAACTGAAATTTAAGCCCTGCCACCGCATGACGTTGTGCAAACTCATTCAGTACAGACTGCCAAACATGTTGAAAACCGACCGCTGATGTAGTGACTTCAATCTGACAAATATCCGCCTGATCATGCTGTGAAACCAATACTTCTAAATTTCCAGAACCGACCACGCCACAAATCACTGCAGCTTGTTCAGCACTCAGCGGTGCTGATTGCAATTCAAATTTTAACTTTTCCATGTCGATCACCAGTTTCTAAAGCGACTTGGGGGACTATATAAACCACCCGACCATTTAACTAAATCTTTTACCGATTTTGCCGCTAACAAATCACGGCTGGCCTGTGTTGGATCGATATCCAAATCTTCTGGACGTTGAATAATACCGCGCTGGCGTAACTCTTCCACTTTGGCATCATCACGCTGCATACCAACCGGGGTATAACCTGCCACACCACGAATCGCTTGTTCACGTTCTTCAGGTGTGCGACATAACAGTAAGTTGGCAATACCTTCTTCCGTCACAATATGGGTTACGTCTTCGCCATAAATCATGATTGGCGGGAGTTCGCTCTCCATTTTTTTCTGCAACTGCCACGCATCTAACTCTTCTACAAATACAGGATGCATATGTTCACGGTAGGTTTCGACCAACTGCACTACTAACTTACGTCCTTTAATGAGTTTACCGTCGACCGCTTCACGACCTGCTTTGGTATAGGCATGACTGGCATGACGGCGCCCATGCGGGTCAGAACCCATATTCGGCGCGCCGCCAAAACCAGAAATACGGTCTACGGTTGCAGTTGAACTGTTACCCTGTAAGTCAATCTGTAGAGTCGAACCAATGAAGAGATCACAAGCATATAAACCTGCAGTCTGGCTAAAGGCTCGATTGGAACGCATGCTGCCATCACTGCCTGTAAAGAAAACATCTGGACGTTCTTTAATATAGTCTTCCATCCCCACTTCAGAACCGAAGCTATGAATCGAATCGACAAATCCACTTTCAATGGCTGGAATCAAAGTCGGATGTGGATTTAATGCCCAATTGGTACAGATCTGTCCCTTTAATCCTAAGGATGCTGCATAGGTAGGTAACAGTAATTCAATCGCAGCAGTGTCAAAACCAATGCCATGATTTAATCGCTGAATTTTATAAGGTGCATATATTCCCTTAATGACCATCATTGCCATTAAAATTTGCACTTCAGTAATTTGTGCAGGGTCGCGTGTGAATAACGGTTCTATATAGTTGTACTTAGGACTTTCGATATAAAAATCGACCCAATCGGCGGGTACATCGACACGCGGTAACTTATCTACAATTTCGTTCACCTGTACAATCACAATACCACTTTTAAATGCAGTTGCTTCAATAATTGCAGGTGTATCTTCAGTATTGGCACCTGTATAAAGGTTACCTTCACGGTCGGCCGCATGTGCCGTAATCAAACACACATTTGGTGTCAGATCAATAAAGTAACGTCCATACAGCTCTAGATAAGTATGGATTGAACCAATACTAATTTTTTGCTGCTGTACTAACTGGGCCAGACGTAGACTTTGTGGGCCTGCAAAGGAAAAATCGACCTTAGAAGCAATACCTTTTTCAAAGACATCAATATGACTGGGTAAAGCCAATACCGACTGTACGATATGTAAGTTATGAATCACCTCTGGATTACACTGGCTTAAACTTTTGGATAAAAAATCGGCCTGCTTTTGGTTATTTCCTTCCAAACACACACGATCCCCACTGGAAATCACGGTTTCCAAAAGTTCAATCACACGAGCATGCTCTACTTGTTTTGTAAATCCTTTTTCTTTAGCAAGAGCCAGTTTTTCTTGTCTACGGGTGCGTTGCTTATCCCATAAGCGCGTCTTAACCATTTGGTTCATAAGGTCACCTGTATGCTGTGCTTAGCCGAAGATGGCATTGATTGTGAGAAAAAAGACAGATGGTCCAAGTAAACAACCAAGACCGGTATAAAAGGTTGCGACCAGTGCACCATACGGCACTAAACGCACATCAGTTCCTGCTAAACCTGCTGCTGTACCACTGGTCGTCCCCGCCATGCCACCAAAAACCATGGCAGAACGTGGACTTTTGAGATACATAAATTTTGCAAAGATTGGCGTGCCTACCATAAAGAATACTGATTTAATTAAACCAATTGCAATCGACAGCGCGATGACTTCAGAGCTTGCTCCAACGGCTGTGCCCGTAACTGGTCCAACGATATAGGTCATCGCCCCTGCACCAATTGTGGTCATCGAAACAGGATCTTTATAGCCCATCAACCATGCCACCATTGCACCAATCACAAACGGAATCACACAGCCAAGTCCAAGCGCGGTCAAACCCACTTTTCCTGCTTTTTTCACTTCTTTGATGTCGACTTCAAACGCCGTTGATGCAATGGCTAAGTCACGAATCATGGCACCACCGAGTAAAGCAAAACCTGAGAAGATAGCGATATCTGAAATACCCTTTTCACCTTGAGTATAAATCCCTGCGAAATAGGCCAAGACTAGCCCCAGGGTGATGGCGATGGCTGAGCTTTGTAACTTACCTTTGGTGAGATATTTCGACAAAAGATGCGACACATACATCATCAAACCAGTCACTGCGAGTGCCGCGACGAGGGCATTTTTGGTAAAAACCGTAATTATTTCTTCCATCGCATTTCTTCCTTGTAAGCGTACAACTGATTATTATTTAGTGTTAATCCAACACCGTTATCCTTAAGCGGCTTTTTCATTCTGCTCTACCGCCCATTCATAGCTTTCATAATCGCCACTGGATTTATTCAACCAACGAATCACCAAGACGGTACCAATCAAAGACGCAACCGAAACAATCAGGCCCAACATCCCGCCTGACATAGCAGCAACTACGTTTTGTCCTGCCGACATAGCGACTACGATTGGGATATACATACCTGACCAGTACAACACACCAAATTGAGTCACTTGAGGTAAGTGCCCACGCTTAGCTAAAAGCTCCTTCGATAAAATTAATAAAATCATGGCGATTGCCACACCACCTACATTGGCTTGAACACCAAGGGCAATTCCGAGAGCATTGCCTAGATAAACACCAAGTAAATGGCAGACTGCCAGTATGGCTGTTCCGTAAATAATCATTGCTGAATCCTCCCTGGATCATGCAGCACTTCTAATAATCTGACTTATAATTTGCTATAGTTATAGCTTATCTGTATCCAGTGATACAATACTTTGCACTCAAATAAACATAAATTGTATACAATTTTTTTGGTGATGTATGACTTCAATTGCTGAACTCCCTCTTTCTATTCAAATTAGTAAAAAGTTAGAGGATGATATTATTTATGGCTTTTTCCTGCCTGGGACTAAGCTGGATGAACAAGAGCTGTGTAAACGCTATGGTGCCTCACGTACCCCGATTCGTGAGGCATTAAAGCTATTGGCTGCTGAAGGTTTGGTTGAAATTCGCCCACGTCGTGGCGCAATTATTCCAGCCATTAACCCACTCACCCTTTGTGAAATGTTCGAAGTGATGGCTGAATTGGAAGCCATGTGTGGACGACTGGCTGCACGACGTATTCAACCTGAAGAAAAGCAAGAATTACAGAAGTTACATCAGTTATGTGAGGACTATTTAAATCAGAACGATTCAGAAAATTATTATGAGGCCAATCGTTTATTTCACTTTGCCATTTATCAAGCTAGTCATAATTCCTTTTTAATTGAACAAGCCTGTACTTTACACAAACGTTTGCACCCGTACCGTCGCCTACAACTCCGCGTCAACCATCGAATGAATCATTCTTTTGCAGAACATAGCGAAATCTTAGAGGCCATTTTTGCGGGTCATGAGCAAGAAGCTGAGGCTTTACTGAAAGCACATGTGGTGATTCAAGGTGAGAAATTTACCGACTTTATTTCAACCTTAGATCATTTAAAATTATAGATATCTATGGCGGTATCAGATTTGGATTTTCTAGGGCGTGTCCTCATTTGGCTTTGCACCAAATAAACATGCAAGCAATGTGAATCATAGGCTGATAATTTCGTGCAAGCTTATCAAATCGGGTAGCAACCATGTAATCGCATAGTATCTTGAATTTTCTGCCAGATATCATCGGTAAGAAGAGTGCGTGCCATTGAAAATGTAGAAATAAAAATAACTCAAAGGAGGATTTTAAGTATTTAAAACCAATTCTTCAAATGAGGACATGCCCTAGTTCACGTAGTAAATGTGATGTTATACTTACCGATAGGACATTACATACGTCAGTCAAACAAAATAAAGGCTCGTTGGTATTGCTCAAGACAACACGAATGCCATGCTCATTAAAATTAAAAATAGCTGGGTTCATGCTGCCACCTCTTTAATAAGCTCATACCGTGCATGTCTGCCAATACCTGACTTATTACGCTCATAATGAGTCACAATGTCATAGCCTGCATTTCGTAAACGCTGAATGATTGCGCTCAGTCGGTAGCAGTTGAATAGGTCGATAGCCTCGGCCTGTGAAATAGTTTTGCCTTGCTTGAGGTGTGCTAGGACTTGCTTTAATTGGGTGTTATTCATGTTCTTATGCTCCCATTCCTGACAATGCATCAGACAGCTTGTGAATGGTTCCGATATGAACTATCAAAACATCCTTAGTATCTGCATGTTTCATCATGTCAGCGTGTTCTTCACGTAGCCCTTTGACTGTTCCGCTAAAGCCTCGAACCTCTAAAAACTTCATAGACTCATCATTTACGATCAAGTCGGCTTCTTCATCCGAATCACCAGTCGGACAATATGAGGCAAGGGCATAGGCGTATAGATCGGCTGGGTCTGTGATACTCAGTACATCAAGTACCAGTTGTGTGAAGGTCTTTAGCTTGTTGGCCTCGGCCTTTAGGTAGTCATCAATTGAGTAGGGCTTTAAAAATACTTCTCGGCCTAGTTCAGAGGCTCGGATAGAAACACGGTCGAGTAGGTCAATTGCCTGCTCAATCTGTTTTGTATTGGCTTCTGTTTTAACTTCATCTGTGAAGCATTCAAGGGCCAGACAGGCGAAATCGGACACATCAATAAAAAGGTTCTTTATCTGTTCGCGGTTTATTTCACGGCTGATCTGCTCAAGTTTGCTTTGTGCCTGCTGGGTGATGCTGATTGCATCCTGTAGGGTAATTTCCATGATTAAGCCTCCATAGCTGCAAGGCTTTGCTTTTGGCTGTTATGCCACTCTACAAGCTCGGCATAGTCAAAATAGACTGGAGCCTGTTTGGTATCCCCTGTTTTGATTGGTCGCGGAAATGCTGCATCAGTACGCACGATATGACGCAATGATTCACGGCTTATGTCCAGTAGTTCACAAGCGGTTTTGAATTGGACGCAGATTGGTTTGATAGTCATAAAAAAACCCATACATGAAAGAATATGGGCGAGTATGATTTTCTACGTATATCTAAAAAGGAAAAAAGCTAAATATAAAAAAATAGAAATTTTCACAAATCAATTTTTTCTAAATTATATAAACTCACCAATCTGCGCATTTCTTTGGATTGAGAATAAATCAGTAATGGTGGTAAAAAATTTTCATCTAAATTTTTAAAAACACTTTCACCTTTTTCACCGTTTGGAAAGAGTGATATAGCAAAAACAGATTTTTTAATTTTATGCTTTTCTATCGCCTGCCAAAAATACAAATCTAGATAAGCAAAGATTCTATACTCATTAATTTTATTAACTAATGTATTAGGGTCAGCATCTAATAAATCTTCCTCATAAGAAATGTTGTTATTTGATACTTGCATCCTCTTTCTGTTTAACCACTGCTCAAACTGCCTTAATAGAAACGCATTTGTAAAATTTAAGTTGACTTCAACTAATGGATTATCAGTTAGATTATTATTTTTCATGTTTTTTACGTTCAATGAAAATAATGAGCCTCTACAATCATCTACAATTTCACGTGTTAAACCCTCTCTATCTTCATGAGCAAAAAGTAGCTCTTGCTCGTTATCATCATTACGTGTAAAACCAAAAGCAAGAATTTCTGACTTGATAAAATTTCTATGAATTTGGGGTAGTGCAAAATAATTCCTAGCCACCTCAATGGCCGTTAATTCTTTGATAGGTTTTGTTTCTGTATGTTGAATAAATCCATTCATGAAAATACTAAAACATAAATCAATCGGCTCTATAAGAGGGTTTTCATCAACTAATTGAATATCAAATGGTTTTAAAGGATTCTTTTGAAGATTAGTAAACATAAAACAGATTATTTCCTGTCTTATAGTTTCAGAATTTCCAAAAAACTTCTTATCAGATAATTTCAAATTTCCTTTCAGTTCAAAAATAAAATTTTGGTAGTGGGCATGTTCATGATTTACAACTTGGACTTTCAATCTATTTGTTAAAAATCCGTGTAGAATTTTACGATAGATAAGATTAGGCAAAATTTCTGTAGCATTTAATTGATTTTCAATATATTTTTCTAGAACGAACCATTCAGGCATATCTGTTTTAAACTTGATATAAGCCATCTTTGCCTCCCACAGCATCCCCAAAATGATGCTAAGCGAATCGGATTGGGTGTCCGACTTTCGCCCCGTCAGGCTAGACTTAGCAAACTGAATATAATCTATATTTACCTTTATTTGTGCATTTATTGGCTAGTAGCGCGACATATATTCTCATTTAGCCTTTTTAAACTGGATGATGCTCTGATCTGCGATTTCTTCTAAATGGTTCGCGTACCATTGCATCATATTAGCCCTGTCCTGTAGGTACTGGGCCTTGTTATACACACCTGCCACGCCGTCCTTTACATGGGCCAGTGCTGCTTCAATATGACGTTCATCAAAACCACGATTGTTTAACAATGTGCTGGCAATATGCCTAAATACATGTGGAGTCTGTCTGCCTTCATACCCCATACGGCGCAAGGCCATAATAAAAACGGTATCTGACTTTGGCTTGCTCTTATCTGATCTGCTCGGAAATAAATATTCAGAATTGGTTTGGTAGGTCTGCAATTCTCTTAATATGGCAATTGCCTGTACAGATAACGGTACAATATGCTCCCGGCGTTTCTTCATACGCTCGGCTGGGATATTCCATAAGCCTTGTTCCAGGTCGAACTCCTGCCATTTGGCTTCCCTTAGCTCGGTAGGTCGGCAGAACAGCATAGCTAAAAGCTGTAGGCCCATCCGATCGTCCATAGTTGGGTAAGTATTGATTGCTCTTAATAACGCAGGTAACTCCAGCTCACTGACATGTGACATATTTTGTTTTACGCCTTGTTGCAGGAACTTTTGCAGGCCCTCTAATGGGTTGTAATCAATACGGCCTGTCACCTTTGCAAAATCGTATATATCACGACACATAGCCCGAACTCGGTTTACCTGCTCGTATATCCCCTGTTCCTGCTGGATGCCTTTTAAATGGTTCATCCATTAAATCGGCTTTATGGTGGTGTACAAACGTTTGCCAAAAACTGGAAATATATGTTTTTCTAATGCACCTTTATTTCTAGTCATGGTGTCCTTTACCCATGATTCCTTCTTAGTGTCTAGCCATTCACGAGCCAATATCTCAAAAGTAGCGTTATTTTTCTCAAGTTCTTGGAGTTTTCTTTCTTGCTTGGAAATGATGGGATTATCGCCGTGTGATATGTCTTGAATTATCTCAGATATTTTTTTTCTTGCGCCTTTGCCTGACAATTCAGGATAAGCCCCTATCCCAAGCCATGACCATTTACCATCTGCTTTTTTATATCTGAACAGCTATACTTTTTTGCCATCAGGCTTCACACGAAAATATAAGCCTTCGCCGTCCAGTTCCCGATACTCTTTTGACTCAGGTTCTAGGTTAGCCAGTACGGTATCTGATAACGGTCTGCGTTTTATATCGGCTCTTTTCATGGCTTGTACACCAGCGGATTCAATAAATCTTGCAATGTACAAGGCAGTGTACACGGTGCATGTACACTGTGGCTAGTTATATTTGGTTATGTTTAGGCAAGAAAAAAGGCTTAATCCCTTTAGAATCAAGCCTTTTCGTTTTAAAACTTGGCATATTTTGCCATGTTTTGTTGGGTATTTGGTGGAGGTGGCGGGAGTTGAACCCGCTAAAGCTTAACTCTATCAAAATCTATCAAATATAATTGTTTGTATTTTCAATCATTTATATAATTTCATTTGATAGTTTTTGATAGGATTTAAAAAAAGTGTGGCAAAAAATGTGGCAATTATTTTTTACCCAATGTGAACCCAAATTTGATTTAGTGCATTGAATCATAAAACTATTATTGTCTAAATCCCCCCTAGGATAATGCAATGATAAAGACTCAGAGAACTAACTGTAGTAAGAGATTCTTTTCTTTGAGAATCGCTCAAGCTGCTTTAAGAAACCATCAAAGTAATCTTTGTCTTTTTCATCCGTTCTAAAACCAGCATATAAGGTACGACGTAAACCTTCAGGTGCAACACAATTAAGACGTCGTGAAGTGACCCAACCTTTTTGCTCATATTCATTCACCACCCAATCAGGCAATGCGGCAATACCACGACCGCTTGCAACCAACTGAATCAACATTTGGGTCAAGTCGGTGGTTCGAATATTTTTCGGCTGAATATTTGCAGGAATAAATAGCTTAGACATGATATCCAAACGATGTTTATCCACTGGATATGTAATAAGCGTTTCTTCAGCCAACTCTTGAACAGTAATGTGTTCTGCACGCACCAATGGATGTGTTGTCGATAAGACAAGTCGAGACTCATACTCAAACACTGGAAAGTATTCAACACCTTTCAAAGCAATCGGATCTGCAGTAATCAATAAATCAAATTCGCCATTTTGCAATAACTCATGTGGATTTGCTTCAAATCCTGATGCAAAATCCAAATCGACATCGGGATATTGAATACGGTATTGATTGAGTAAGGGCATGAGCCAATCGAAACAACTATGGCATTCGGAAGAAAAAGTAATCCGACCAGTTTGCCCATGAATAATACGTGTAATGTCGCTTTGTGTAATTTGAACTTGTGGCAATACTTCATCGGCCAATTTCAATAGACGTAAGCCAACATTAGAGAAACTGATAGGACGTGTACGACGATTGACAACTTCTACACCAAACCATTGATCTAGCTCTCGCAACTGGTGAGATACAGCCGAAGGAGTCAGACATAGGTCACCTGCTGCTGCAACCAATGAACCGTGCTCTCTCAAGGCTGTCAGTGTTTTCAAATGTCGTATTTCTATCATGTAAATCCCAAACAATAACTATAATGTCAGAAAAGCCCACACTGAGTGAGCCTGTTCTTCATATCAAATTAATTGAATATCTCTTAACTCAATCCTTTAAACAGGAAAAAGCATCCAACGATACTCAACAATACCGCAAAACATTTTTTCAGCATTTGCGGTGATAAAGCATGCGCTGTTTTTGCACCCAACTTAGCTGTAAAGAAACTCATCAGGCTAATGCCTAAGAATGCGTAAGTATGTACATAGCCAATACTGTTAGGCACAGCAGCATGTGCTTTCATCCCAAAAATCATAAAGCCTAAAGCACCAGCGAACGCAATGGGTAAACCACAAGCGGCAGATGTTCCCACTGCCTTTTGCATGACGACGCCATAACGGTTGAGAAACGGGACGGTTAAACTGCCACCACCGATCCCAAAAATAGCTGAAGCCACCCCAATCACTGAACCTGCAGCCACCTGCTTACCAGTTGAAGGCAGTGTTCTACTTGAGTCCACGACCTTTTTAGCCCCCATGAACATAGTATATGCCACCCAAATCAAGAATAAACCAACGATGAGTTGAAGATGTATTCCTGAGAGCCATCCTGCAATCGCTGCTCCGGCAAAACAGCCAATCGCCATCGGTGGCGCCAGATTTTTAAATACTGACCACATCACTGCACCATTTCTATGGTGTGCCATCAATGAACTAATTGAAGTGACAACAATGGTGGCTAATGAGGTTCCTAATGCCAAATGCATAATGACATCAGGACTGTAGTCCATCTGAGTAAAAACAATAAAGAGTAATGGGACGATGATCGTTCCACCACCAACACCAAAGAGTCCTGCTGCAAATCCTGCAAGCGCCCCGATGGCAAAAAAAATGATTAATTCCACGATATACTGACTTTTAAAGAATAGAGTATTGAAGCAATGGGCTTTAAGCCGTTTCTAACTGACCCACTTGATGATAAGCGCGGTTAAAGTACACCAAGCTTTCTTCTTGATCGCTGTGTTTTACTGCAAGTACGCGGCATAAAAATATACTATGTGTACCGACTTGTTGAACATTCTCAATCTGACAATCAAAACTGACTAAAGCATCTTCTAAAATTGGTGATCCTGTTTCCAACCTACTCCAATCACCTAGTTTGAAACGATCTTCAGAACTGAACTTGCTTGAAGCAAACGCATTTGAAAGCTGTTCATGCTGAGTACTCAGTACATTTACAGCTAAGACTTGATTTTCAATAAACTGAGCATGAGAACGAGAGGATTGATTCATACAGACTAATAATGTTGGCGGAGTATCTGTGACACTACATACCGCAGATGCAGTAAAGCCATGCATCCCTGCTTCGCCTGTGGTTGTAATCACATTTACTGCAGTCGTTAGTAAAGACATTGCATTTCTAAAGTCTGTTGCTTCAATCATCTTTTTTATCTCAAATGTATAATCAAGTGCTTTTGCTTAGAACAGGACAAATGATTCAGTAAGCATTTACCCTGCTAAGCATCAAACTGCGTTTGATTAAGCCTCTAATTCTCTACGAACAATGGCTGCACCTGCACTTAGGGCTTCAAGCTTGCCACGTGCAACTTGGCGAGAAAGTGGCGTCATACCACAGTTGGTTGAAGGATAGAGTTTGTCAGCATCTACAAACTGCAATGCTTTACGCAAAGTATTTGCCACGTCTTCAGCCGTTTCAACCTGATTGGTTGCCACATCAATTGCCCCAACCATGACTTTTTTGCCACGAATCAGTTCAATTAAATCCATCGGTACACGTGAGTTTTGGCACTCTAACGAAATGATATCTACCTTTGACTTTTGTAATTTAGGGAATGATTCTTCATACTGACGCCATTCATTACCCAAGGTTTGTTTCCAATCCGTATTTGCCTTGATGCCGTAGCCATAGCAAATATGCACAGCGGTTTCACATTTGAGTCCTTCAAGCGCACGCTCTAAGGTCGGAATACCCCAGTCATTTACTTCATCAAAGAACACATTAAATGCAGGCTCATCAAACTGAATAATGTCGACTCCTGCTGCTTCAAGCTCTAACGCTTCTTGGTTAAGAATTTTAGCAAACTCCCAAGCCAATTTTTCACGACTCTTGTAGTGACCATCGTAAAGTGTATCAATCATGGTCATCGGACCAGGAAGCGCCCATTTAATTGGTTGATTGGTTTGGCTGCGCAAGAATTTCGCATCATCTACAAACACGGCTTTTTTACGAGAAACTTCACCCACAACCGACGGTACGCTTGCTTCATAACGATTACGAATACGCATGGTTTCACGCTTTTCGAAATCCACCCCTTCAAGATGCTCAATGAAGGTCGTTACGAAGTGCTGACGGGTTTGTTCACCGTCACTTACGATATCAATACCAGCAGTGACTTGCTCATGTAATGATAATTTTAACGCATCACGTTTAGCTTCAAGAAGTTCTTCGCCTTCAAGTTTCCATGCTGACCATAATTTTTCAGGTTCAGCGAGCCATGACGGTTTCGGTAAGCTGCCTGCTGTTGATGTTGGTAATAAAATAGCCATGTCTAATCTTCTTTCTTTAAATTCGTCTATCAATGCAATGGATTAAGCCGCTTGGTCTTGCTGAGCATTTTCAATTTTAAAATTCGCAGCCCACTCGTCCAAAATGTCTTTATACGGTTTGATGAAGTTTTCTTCTGTCCACTTACCTTGTTTCACCGCCAATTCACCACGTTCAACACGGTCATAAACAATACGTGTCAGTGAGTAATCGCCATAGCTCAAGCTTGGTTGATATTCCACACCTGCCGGAGAGTTGGTATTGTAAATTTCAGGACGGTAGATTTTTTGGAAGCTTTCCATAGTCGCAATCGCACTGATCAATTCAAAATCAGTGTAGTCACGAAGTAGATCGCCTGCACAGTAGAAAGCTAATGGTGCATTCGCGCCTTGAGGCTTAAAGTAACGAACGCTTAAGCCCATTTTGGCAAAGTAGGCATCAGTACGTGAGTAATCATCATTGGTGTATTCGACACCGAGTACTGGATGCACGTTAGCTGTTTGGTAATAAGTTTTTGTTGTAGAAACACTTAAACAAATAACAGGATTGTTTCTAAATTCTGTTTTAAATACTTCAGAGTTCACTAGATGTAAATATAACTTGCCATGCAAGTCTCCAAAATCTTCAGGCATCTCATTAAACTTACAGCCTAATGCAGGAAGCACAACACTAAAGTCATAATCACGAACATAAGAAGAAAAACTGTTTCCGATCATGCCTTCAATGCGCTGATTGGTTTTATGATCAATGATGGTGCTTTTTAGTGTTTCAATAAATGGGAAGGTTTGACCGTTGCCCTCAATATCAATCTCTGCAGAAATAATATCGATCTCAAGTGAATAGCGATCGCCTTTTGGATTGTCGACTGTAGCCAAACTATTAAAACGATTGTTGATCATCGCAAGTGTACGACGCAGGTTTTCTTGGCGGCTTTCACCACGGGCCAAGTTAGCAAAATTCGTGGTTAAACGTGTATTGTTTGCTGGTTCATAGTTTTCATCGAAACGAATGCGTTTGATTGAACATGCAAATTTCTGACTCATGGAGATTGCCACCTAAAAAATTTTACAAAATCTAAATTTCTGAATGGCTTTATTTAAACGTGAATCATAAAATGAGTAAAACGATATAAATTCAGGATGAGATGAGTAAATCTCATGTTGGTGTTTTTTTAACATGCAATGGATGAGATCGCCTCATCAAATATCCATATTGAAAGATCAAGTGTTGGACACGTATTAAATAGAAATCGAATGCATCTGTATATCGATACAATGATGAACATTTAATGATGAGAAAACGAGTTGGGATAAGGTGTATCTGAGTTGTGGGCTTATTCATTTTAAAATATACGATTGAATAAGCCCGAAATTGAGCATCATGTGCAATAAAACAATCAGCTCATAATGTTTTCATTTTTTGTTTCACGAATACACATGAAAGCACATAGAGAAACACCTGCCGCGATAGATAAATAATATCCCACAGCATGCAAACCATAATTTTGAGCCAATTGAGTTGCAATCAAAGGGGCAAATGATGCGCCTAAAATACTACCCAAATTATAAGACAAGGCTGTTCCTGTATATCGAACTGAAACAGGGAAAATTTCAGACAAAATGGTCCCAAGTGGTCCATAAGTTAAGCCCATAATACTTAAACCAAGGCACAGGAACACCAATACTGATAATACGTTATCAGCAACAAAAAATGTTGAGAAGAACAATCCAAAGATCATGGTCAGAATACAAATGGCAATGGATGTTATTTTTCTACCAAACTTCTCAGCGGATAATGCAGAGATAGGAATACACAGACCAAAACACACTGTTGCAATCAGTTGGATTTTTAAAAAAGTATCTCGACTATACCCTAATGCGGTTGTCCCCCAATTCAATGCAAATATCGTCATCAAATAAAATACAACCAAGGTACATACTGTCGCCAACATACCCAATACCACTTTTCCAATATGTTTGGTGAGCACATCCTTCAAAGGTACTTTAACTGCTGATTGCTTGTTTAAAACATTTTGAAAAGCTGGAGATTCGTGTAGTTTTAATCGAATATATAAGCCAACGAATACTAGCAATGCACTTGCAATAAACGGAATTCGCCAGCCCCATTGCATAAAGGCTTCATCTGATAAAAATGCACCTAATAATAAAAATGAGCTTGCCGCAAGAATAAAACCAATTGGAGAACCGAGCTGTGGGAACATGCCATACCATGCACGTTTACCCTTTGGTGCATTTTCTGTGGCGAATAATACCGCACCACTCCACTCGCCACTCAAACCAAGCCCTTGCCCTAAACGACACAATGCTAACAAGATGGGTGCAGCCACACCAATTTGTGCATGGGTCGGTAATAGTCCGATGCAAACTGTAGAAATCCCCATTAATAGCAATGCAGAAACGAGTGTGGCTTTACGGCCAATTCGATCACCAAGATGTCCAAAAATAATAGCGCCAATTGGACGTGCGATAAATGCAATTGAAAAAGTGGCTAAAGATTGCAGTAATGCGGCACTACCACTACTTTCAGGGAAAAATAAATGCGGGAAAACCAGTACAGCAGCCGTGGCATAAATATAAAAGTCGAAAAATTCAATTGTTGTACCTACCAGACTCGCAAATAAAACACGTGTTTTAGAATTTGGATTGACCGTGGAGGTGTTGTGTTCTACATATTCCATGAAAGACCATCATCATTCGATAAAAAATCAAAAGATATAAATAAGTCGGCTCTCATTTATATTTGTACAAAAAAAATGATGACGGCTTAGATATACACTGAACAAAATATGTTTAGAACCCGATTCAATTTTTTTATGACTTTTAGCGAAATTTAAGTATTCAAATTAATGAGCTATTTTTAGCTTTTCCAAAGAAAAAATAGCTCAGCCTTCAATTTTAAAATTTGGCTTCATTCAATTGATTTGTTTAAGCTCTAATCATATTTCACCAGTGCAATTTACACCCACACCAATACATGAGTAAAACGATATTTCCTCACCAAAAGATGAATTTAATTCACAACTTACATCCTGAAGATCACTCATTTAAACATGAGCAAAAATCACCTTAACCATGAGATTAGATTGTTAAGATGTAGGGTTTAGATTTAAGCCCTATTTCCATGTCAAATAAACTTGAACGTCAAAAACTGACTCTCCCAGAAGGTCATGACAAACTCCTGCTTCACTCCTGCTGTGCGCCGTGCTCAGGTGAAGTGATGGAAACCTTGATTGAATCAGGTATCGACTTTTCAATCTTTTTCTATAACCCTAACATTCACCCGATAAAAGAATATGAAATTCGTAAGGAAGAAAATATTCGCTTTGCCGAAAAACATAATATCCCTTTTATCGACTGTGATTACGATACTGACAATTGGTTTGCACGTGCCAAAGGTATGGAAAATGAACCTGAGAAAGGCATCCGTTGTACCATGTGCTTTGATATGCGTTTTGAGCGTACAGCTTTATATGCAGCCGAAAATGGCTTCAGTCTAATAAGTAGCTCGCTTGGTATTTCCCGTTGGAAGAACATGCAGCAGATTAATGACTGTGGTCATCGTTCTGCTTCACATTACCCAGGCATTACCTATTGGGATTACAACTGGCGTAAAAATGGTGGTGCTGTTCGTATGCTCGAAATCAGCAAGAAGGAAGAGTTCTACCAACAAGAATATTGTGGCTGTGTCTATTCCTTGCGCGACACCAACCGTTGGCGTATGAGCCAAGGTCGTGAACGGATTAAATTAGGTGTGAAATTCTATTCGAATGCCATGGATGACGAGACTTAATACGCTAAAATAGCCAATCTATTTGGGTATCTCATCTTTGTAATTCAAAAGAGTTATACAGATCAAAACTCTCTAAGATTGGCTATTTAGCTTTCAATTTCATCATCAAATATACTGCGATCAAACGCCTTGAAACTTCATTTAATTACACTTTATCGCTTTATGATTGGCTTTGGTATTGGCTATCTATGCACTTATTTTTTTGCCCTCAATTTGATTCATTTATGCCAATCTTTTTTACCTAAAGCCGAATCTGTTTTGCTTGGCTCATTGGTCGCACTTATCTTTTATATCGCATTTGTCATTTTGATTTTTTGTATCAAGAACCTGAAATGGTTGTCTCTATTAAGCCTGATTGTACTCAGCATTTTATTTCTTACACACAAGTTTTTAGGATAATTCATGCTGAAATCGATTAGACAATCTACGGCAACTTTGCATTCTTGGCTAGGCTTAATTTTTGGTTGGTTGCTCTTTCTCATTTTTGTGATGGGATCATTGAGTTTGTATAAAACTGAAATCAATTACTGGATGCAACCTCAATTTGCAACTATGCAAACTAGCTCTAATGAGGCAGCTCAATCCGCTTTTGCCTATTTACAAACACATGCTCCCGATGCAAAAAGTTGGTTTATCCATGTTGCTCATGATAATGCACCTGTAAATCGTGTCTTTTGGCAAACGGCTGAAGGTGCTTTCGAAAATAGAATATTAAATGCTTCAACTGGCAGTGAATTACAGTTATTAAATACCCAAGGTGGTGATTTCTTTTATCGACTGCACTTTCAACTCTATGGCATGTCTTATATGACAGGACAGATCATCGTCACTTTTACTGCCTTTATTTTATTAATTTTATTGATTTCTGGTGTGATTACTCATAAAAAATTACTGATCGAATTTTTTACTTTACGTACTAATAAGGGACAACTCTCTTATCTTGACTATCATACTGTATCCGCTGTCACAGCGATGCCGTTTTTCTTTGTGACGGCATTTACAGGCTTGGCGATGTTCTTTTATGTACTCTTCCCTGCAAATTTAAAACTCAGCTATCCTGACAATCCTTTTCAGTATTTTGAAGAGATCCGTACAATACCTCAGCAGGATTTACTTTCAACTCCTGAAAAAGCAGAAATGCGCCCTATACAATACTTTTTAAAGCACACGACTCGACAATGGGGAGTTGCACCCTTAGATACAATTACAGTAAAAAGTCCAAATACATCATCGGCCCATATAACAATTAATAAAAAAGAAGATCGTACGATCACACGTAACCAAGATCAGTTTATTTTTAATGCACATACAGGTGAATTGCTTAAAAACAATCGAAATACAAGTGCATTAGCAACTTTGAATAATGGAATATATAGCTTACACATGGCACGTTATGCACAGCCGAGTTTACGATTCATCTTGTTTTTATCGGGCATACTCGGAGCAACAATGATTGCTTCAGGCTTATTTTTATGGAGCTTAAAAAGACAGATAAAAAATAAAAAACAAAGCTTTCATCTTGGTGCATATCTGGTCAACAGACTTAATATGACTGCAACTATAGGTCTTGGTATTGCCGTACTGAGTTATTTCTATATAAACCGCTTAGTGACAGCACCTTACAATTTACCCAATTATGAAATTACTACATTTTTCTCAGTGTGGTTCATTTGCTTTTTAATCGCTTGTTTAATGCCACAGCATCAACTTTGGAAAAGCTTACTCAAGGGCTTCATCATTCTCGCTCTTATACTACCTATCATAAACCTATGCTACTTATTCAATCATCATCTTATTTCTTCATTCTCATCGTATTGGATGTTCTTGAGAGTTGATCTACTCATTCTTCTGTTTGCTTTGTTGGCTATATTTTTACATCAAAAAATAGCACCAATTGCATCAAACCAAGTGACTCAAAATCAGTTTATAAACGGTATACGCTAAATGAAACTTATCATTGGTCTAGGCTTGATCATTTTAGCTATGCTGTTATTTTTTGCAGTGAGCTCAAAGCAGCGTATAAAAACACAACAAAGTCGCTTTGCTGTACTTAGTCAGTATCCCCAGATCTCTAGATTTCTAGGAATACTGCTTTTAGGATTATCCTTGTTTCCACTTTGCTCACATTATGGAAACAGTATTGGTTTTATTTCACTATATCTTTTGATCACGCCTATTCTTTTGATTTTGATATTCATTAAACGTAATTAATGTAATGAATTAAGCTTCTGTATACCAATTTTTCCAAGAACTAGTGCCACGTACTTCAAGTGGTACAGTTGGAATCAATTTTTCTTTTAGAACGTCAGTCTGTCCCACGGCTTTGGCAAGCCGGGCTTTCACAGAATGAATGCATTCTCGATCTCCAAATTCACAGCGGTCTAAGGTAGTCCCCCCACAAGGACCATTCGCCAATCCTTTTGGACAGGTTTCAGGACAGATATATAAAGTATCTCCTAGCCTGCATTGACCACAGCTTTCACAGCCCACAACGCCATGCTTAGAGATAAATTCAGTTTTCAGTAATGCTTTTGCAGCAGGTGTATGCTCCCAAAATGAGGCTTTAAAAATAAAGCGTCCGATACCCTTGGCAATTTTGGACTCAAACAATGCCTCATGCATGAAATGTAGTTGCTGATATTTAATCAACTGACTGGATGTCGGCTGACGGGAGTAATAAGGCAATTCTGGCATGAACTCTTTTCCAGTCTTCACTTGCCATAATGAATTCCAGAGAGCTTCAAGTGCATTCAAATCCAGATGCCGATATTGTTCTATATAGCTTTCCAAAAGCATCTGCTCTTCAGGCTTGTAACAGGCTGAAAGGTGAACTCCGGCAAACCCAAGATGTTTACACATCAGGATCTGTAAAGCACAGCGTAAATGAACCCGATCACTCAACCCATCCTGTTTTTCCTGAGCCAACACCCCTAACATATAGGGTGTAATCACAATACCAGCGACTTTATTTTTCACCATAAAATTGGCACGAGCAAAACTCAGCGGCATAACACAAGCAAGTATTTTTTGTTGGTAATGATGACGATTTAAAAAAGCCTTTACTTGTTTTAAAGCATCCATGTCATACCCTAATTGGGTAATAATAAAATCTGCGCCTGCCTTCATCTTTTTGTGTAGTTTTAGATATTGTGCGTCACGCTCAGCTTCAGCATATTTGAACGGGTTAAAGGCCACACCTAGATGAAATCCACCACGGCGCTTGGCTACCATCACGGCATTCACCGATTCTAGATATCGGGTACGTCCAGATTCATCCCCCCCATAACTGTGCTCTTTGAGCTTATCGCCTGTCAGCAATAAAAGATTCTTAATATTGGCTGATTTGGCTTGATCTAAAAATAATTCAAAATCCTGAATATCTCGATCTTTCCCAGAAAAATGCAGAACTTTATCGCTCGATTTTGAATAATGCTGACTAGCCTCAAGCGGTGCCATATCATGGTCTGAATGGACACGGTCAGCAATTGCAATAAAAGCTGAGAAACCCGCAATATCTTGTGCTACATGTTGAGTTTTAGATGAAGTCAAATATTCAACTAAAATACAAAATTTATAATGTTCTAAGTGTTGAAAAAAATTAAGCATGTCCCTTGATTAACCAAATATCCTAAAGCTAAAACATTATTTAAAATTCAGGAAAGAACATGTCATTGTAGATAAATACAATTTGAATGTTCTCTCCTGTTCACATTCTTTATTTTCTTTTAGCTGAGCTGATTTTAATTTGACGCCTAAGCGTATTAATTTTTTGCTCAAGTAGCTGAATGATCAGATCAGAACCGCTTATCCAATTGTCATGATCCTGAAATTTCACATCATCTTTTAGAGCCGTTTCTGATTGAGCACCATTTGTATTTTTTCTAGATATCTCGAAACCTAGAATACTACTTTCCGTAGAACGTATTACCTTTAACACACTAAAATCAATTGGGTTATTGGTATTTGTCATTCGACATACTCGACCAATAAACTCTTTATCCTTTAACATCTTTACTCTCAAACCACTGGATAACTTACTTAAAACTTTTAAACATACTGATTAATTTGAATATCTTGCAAAAGGATTAATTAAAGCATTTACAGTTATTACCAAGGCAATAATACGCATACTTTGACTGATCACTTTTACAAGACGTAAATGATGAAATTAAGGCCAGAACTTTTTTGCGACCTTATTCATTAACTTAATTTTTTCCCACTGGGTATCATAGGAAATTTTGTTGCCCTCTTCAGTTGAAGCAAAACCGCTCTGTAAACACAGCCCTAATTGCTCAATGGGTAAAAATTGAGTTGCGTCATGGATACGCTGTGAAATGTCATCTTCACTTTCCACATACTCTTTTTTCGAAGAGACTAAGCCCAAAAATACTTCTGTTTGTGTGCCTTTGAGTAGCGCAATAGGTTCAAATCCACCTGCCCGATCTGTATCAAATTCCAATAAGTAACGATCGATATTGGTCAACTGTTTGAAAATATATGTAGAGATAAAGTGATAATCACCTTGATACAACCAGCTCGAACTAAAGTTGCCACGGTCAATATGCAACGATATAAATAAATCTTCTGGTTTATCTTTGAGTGCAAGATTGAGTATTTCTACACCTAGCATTGCTAAGTCATGATCTGACATACCAGAAGTGATTTCAGTTGCTCTATATTCTTCATCACTTAAATAGGCCCAAAACTCATCATTCAGTTGTAAATATCGACAACCTTCTTGGTAAAGCGCTTGAATTGCTTCTCGATAAGATTGCCCAATATCTGCAATATAGTCATTGATACGATCTGCATAGAACCGATTGTTTCTTAAGTGTGGAAAAAGCAACATAGTTGGACTTGGTATGCAATATTTAGCAGTTGCAAAACCTTCAATTGCTTTATGTAGATAACGATAATGAATCAGACTCGTGTGTTCTTCTGACCAAGCAATTTTCCCTGTGATACGGATGTCAATCGGTTTACTGATCGCATCTTTATATTTCAATCCATCACGTGTTTTGTAGCTTTCTATGCCTTGCAATTGCTCAAGAAAATCGAAATGCCACCAAGTACGGCGAAAATCACCATCTGTCATAACGGTACAATCTAAATCAAGCTGAATATCGATCAGGTTGTCAATTTCTGCATCTTCAACCTGTCTTAATGTCTCTTCATATATGACCCGATCAGCAAAGTCGTAACGTGCTTTTTTGAGTTTTAATGCTCTTAAAAAGCTACCGATATGCTCTACCTTATTATTCGCATATTGACTCTTGGCTTGAGGAGATGTGTTACTTTGCATAAATAAACCAAATAAAAATGACTTCTGAGAAGGTCACTTTGTAAAATTAGAAGTGTCGTTAATCGATATGTCTTTCAACGAAAAGAGAATGCTGTACCAGTATTTCAGTTTATTAATGAAAAACCAGACGACGAATCGTCTGGTTTTTCATGTGCACTACATTCAAAACGGGAGTATTGAAGGTATAACAACAAAACTGTACTGGTGTTTAATTAGATAAATTTAGATAGAATAAAACTATAAAAAACAACAATAACAGTGAATTATAACTGTTATTAAATGTGCTTTTACTGAAGGATTTTCACTCATAAATGAAGATCCTTCATGGTTTATCCTTAAGAAGTATTATTTCATCGCATAGCGAAGTGTTACCCAAGCAGTACGACCATCTTGGTTGTAGCCATTATTGGTGTTGTGTTCAACATCAAATACATTGGCAAGTTTAGTTTGAATTTCAAACTCAGGCGATACTTTATAACTTACTCGAGTATCGAACAATGCAAAACCATGTAATTCTGGGTTGGCAAAATCAGTTGTTTTACGTTTATCTTCTGCGTGCACTGCACCACCAATTGTCCATTGATCAATCGTGTAATCTAACGACACATTTAGTATTTGCTTCGGACGATAAGCAATTTGCTGACCTTCTGCGCCTTTACTACGATTTTCAGGATCTTGGTTTGTATAATTTAAGTTCCAAGAAACATTATCGTAGTTCTGACCTAAGACTAATTCCACACCACGAATAAGTGCCTCATTAATATTAGATGGTACATCTTCCCCTGCTGCATTTGGCGCCCATGCAATCAGGTTATCTATCTTATTTTCAAACGCATTTAATTCCCAATTAATAAACTTGTGCTGACCTTTCACCCCAATTTCAGTATTTTTTGAAGTTTCAGGTTGTAAATCAGGGTTACCAGTACCGACCCAATATAAGTCATTAAAAGTTGGCGCACGGAAAGCTGTACCATAGGTTGCATATGCCAAAATAGCATCGTTAAAACGATAACCTAAAGTGGCATTACCTGTGGTTTTATCACCAAACTGCTCGTTATCATCAAAACGTACTGCACCTTGTAATTCAACTTTGCCTACATTACCTAAGTACTGTGCAAAATAACCGATATTGTCACGCTCATTTTCTACATAGGTATTACTGCTTTTTATTTCATCTACCTGATAATCAACACCTGCAACCACACTATGATTTGGATGAAGTTCTAAAGTATTTAACCAAGATGCACTATCACGCAATGTTTCAAAACTTGCAGGATACGCATCAAAACTTTCGTTTTTATCTACTGCACGGCCAAGTTTTAGCTCAGTTGTCCATATATCATTTGCTTTGAATTTTGCACCTGCACCATAAATCGTTTGTTCAATTTTAGCATGCACATTTGGCGTATCTGCATATGGATAACCCCAATCATCTTGAGCATCATATTCATACTTGCCATCTACATGTAAAGCATTGATCGAAACATCTAAACGTTCGTTAATTTGATGCCCAGCACGTAAAGAAATAGAGGCATTTTCATAGCCATCTTTATCTAAATCTTGAGGCTCAGTTAAAGTTGATGCATTAATCCCACGTGTTTTTAAACCTGATGCACTTAAAGTTGCCCAGCTATTATCCTGACGAATATTTAAGCCAGCATTCGCCTCATAGGTTTCATGTGAGCCATATGTAAAAGATGCAAATGGTTTAACACCATCTGTCGTACCTTTACGTGTATAGACCTTTACCACACCACCAATTGCTTCTGAACCATATAAGCTTGAACGTGGACCACGTACCACTTCAACGCGCTCGATTTGAGCAATGGGTAGATGTTCAAATGCAGTCTGCCCAAGTGTTGCAGAACCTACTTTTTGCCCATCAACCAATACTAAAAGTGCATTTGAATTCGCACCACGAATAGAAATACCCGCAGTTTGTCCCATACCACCAGAACTTGTGTATGAAATACTTGGAATGGTACGTAATAAGTCTTGTAAAGAATTAAATTGCTTACGTTCAATTTCTTCACGATCAATCACAGTAACCGCAGCTAGCGTGTCAACATTTTTTTGCTCAACTAAATTGGCGACAACGTTAATTTCAGGAAGTTTAAAAACAGAATTTTCGGCTGCTATCGCAACTGACAATGGTGATAAAACAAGTAGACCACCTAAAGCAGTCGTGTAGATATGATTCATGGTATACCCCAGAACATCGCACCGCCCGTGCGACTATAAATGTGAAGCGCGCAGACGGATTTTGGGTAAGCAATACCAAATCAAATATAAAAAGTATGCAATCCCTGTTTTAACGCCCGCCGCATTAGTTAGGTTGTGCAGCAGGCCGGTCTCCGGACTTAAGGATGTTGCTATCCTATTCACCGTTGCGGGGGCAGTGTTAGCTTACACATACGTGTACTAACTTCCCAGTTTCACTTCTCTATAGAAGCACCTGAAGCAGGTACAGAGACTAAAACTAAGTCCTTGCTAAGTCAAACTGTTTCTGATTATTCGTATTACTCTCATAAAGCTAAATTTTCTAAGGAATATAGAGAGGTGGTCCCACTTGTTTGAACAACTAAAAGCTTATTTATAAGTGATATTCTGCTCTAGTTAAGCTACCTTATTTTGTTGTGGTAGCTGGTCATAGTAAAACTCATCTGGAGTCATTTTGTCCAGACTCGAATGAGGTCGTTTCAAATTATAAAATTCAAAATATGCACTCAATTGCTTTTTCGCATCGGTGACACTGCTATAAGCTTTGAGATACACCTCTTCATATTTAACGCTTCTCCATAACCGTTCAACCATCACATTATCAATCCATCGACCTTTACCATCCATACGGCTTTGTTGCATAAATATCTAAGACTATGATTTTTTTAATTCATTTTTGGATTAAAAATCAAACAAATCTTTAAGAATCAGCATCTTGAAGAATGTTTATGCAACAAAGCCTCTTTATTTTATAAGAAAACTTAGCGTTCTTTATTAACCAATACATCATAAATAATATGCGCAAATTGCTTCATCTTCGTAGGATCACTCATCAACTGTGTCATTTGCTCCATATGCGCTGCATTACTGTCTAATACAGCATCATCAAGCGCCGTATCAAACTCACCTAGCATGGCCTGTTCACGAGTGTTGTTATGAATCTGTTTCATCATCCGCGTATTTTCAGACATCTTGTCAGCAATGGTCAGAGCATAGTTGATCATGTCTTTCTCTGTCAGATTGTCCGTCACAAACAGATCATTCATACGGCTTAAAATCTGCGACAAAAAGTCTTCTTTCTTGTCTTTCGGCTTTGCAGTACCCAGTTCATTACCAGGCTCAAGTTTATGCTCGGTACTATCTGCTTTAAGCTGAATATCCTGCTGACGAAGCTTAGACAAGCGGTAATGGCTCATCGCGACATTACTCAGATCGATCTCATCTTCATCCGCAGCTTGTTCACGTAGCATTGGGCGTAAGTTACGCGCAAAAAGACTCAGCTTCTCAAGTTCTTGATCGTCATACTCCACGATTTGAGACATAAACTCATAGAAACGGGTAAAGCTGCCTAAATCCTTTTTAAAGATTTCTAGTGCATCACGGGCTTTCTTCGCTTCAGCAAATTCGTTTTCAGCATTGGCAATCAGTATGGCGTCCCCTGTCTGCTTACAGCGTTGTAAACGGTTCTTAGTGACATCATAATCATTCATGGCTGTCGTGTAGCGATGTTGCCAGCGTTGCATCGCAGGCTTACAGATATTGGCAAGTGCCGCATTGGGTTTGTTCTTGCTATAAAAAGCTTCTGTAAACTGCTCTACCTCAGTCATAAGGAAAATACCTGCTGATTTCAGCTTGTTGGCCAGATCGTACACTTGATCAGGATTGGACACATCTGCCAGTTCTGCTGTTTGGTAGTAAGGTTGGAAGGCATCCAGTATATCTTGCGGTTCATTAAAGAAATCCAGAACAAAGGTGCCAGTTTCTGCTTTACCCGGATAAGTACGATTCAAACGAGATAAGGTCTGTACGCACTCTACTCCACCTAGCTTTTTATCTACGTACATGGCACACAGCTTCGGCTGGTCAAAGCCGGTCTGGAACTTGTTTGCCACAATCATTACCTGAAAGTCATCGCTATCGAATGCCTTACGCATTTCACGACCTTTCAGGTTCGGGTTCATGTTACTTTCAGTGAATTTCTGCCCCAGTAAATGACTACAATCAGAATCATTCTGGTTGAATTCAACTTCACCAGAGAATGCCACCATGGCTTGAATATTCTGGTATTTGTTCTCAGCAATGTATTTATCAAAAGCCTGTTTATAACGCACCGCCTCTTTACGTGAACTAGTCACCAGCATGGCTTTGGCTTGTCCACCGAGTAAGCCCATAATATTCTTTTTAAAGTGTTCAATAATGATATGTACTTTTTGCGAGATATTATGGTCATGCAAGCGTACCCATTGATTCAGCTTGATCTTGGCTTTTTTGGCATCAACGGTTGCATCTTTTTCTTCAATTTTCTGCTTGAGCTTATAGATGACTTTATAGTTGGTGTAGTTCTTCAGTACATCCAAAATAAAGCCTTCTTCAATCGCTTGGCGCATCGAATAGACGTGATATGCCACAGGAATATTGGTTTTAGACGGCGGCATGCTTGGATCGGGCAAGCGTCCAAACAGTTGTAAGGTTTTATCCTTTGGTGTTGCGGTAAAGGCATAGAAGCTTAGGTTTGCACTATCCTTACGTGATGCCATCACGGCATCGAGTACATCTTCCGAAGAAAGCTGTTCATCTTCATCACGCTCTTCAATCATCAAAGTTTCTTTGAGCTGACGCGCCGTGGAACCGCTTTGCGATGAATGGGCTTCATCGGCAATGACGGCGTATTTACGTTCTTTTAAACTGGTGCTGTTTTCAATGGCACGTAGTACAAATGGGAAAGTCTGAATGGTCACGATAATAATCGGCTGAGCCATTTCCAAAGCTTTTGCCAGTTTCTCCGATTTGGAGCCATCGCCTTCCTTGTTGTTAATCCGTCCCACGACGCCATCTGCATGTTCAAACTGATAAATGGTGTCTTGTAATTGCGCATCTAAAATGGTTCGGTCTGTCACCACAATGACGGAATCAAACATCTTTTTATTGTTAGCATCATAAAGGCTAGAAAGCTGGTGCGCCGTCCATGCAATTGAGTTGGATTTACCCGAACCTGCGCTGTGCTGAATCAGGTATTTCTGTCCTGTGCCTTCAGCTAATGAGTCCTCAACCAGTTTACTGACCACTTTCCACTGATGATAACGTGGGAAGATCAGGCTCTCTTTTTTGTATATACGACCTTCCCAGTCTTCCTTTTCTTCAATCTGAAGATGCGGCTAGACCTGTAGAATCAGACCCACTCACCTGCTGATTCACTACCTGAATGACTTGATCCGATAAGCAATAAGGACAATTTAAACTCATAATATATACCTCTAGAAATGACAAAGGCTCACCGATTGGCAAGCCTTGCAAAGTTAAAAAAACTCGTTTTCATCTAGATAATGTATATTTGAGATTATTTTCAACTCATTGAAATGTACGCATCTTGGCTTTGCATTTCACACGCAGATGTTGCGCATCTTTTTCAGGCCGTACTAAATAGCGCACAGCATTAGCCATTTTTTCTACTTCACTAGAATTATTTCTGTGGATTCGACCAACACCTAAAATACCCAATTCCGTGTATTCTTGGATCTGCTCAGGATCATGACAGTTAAAAAAGTATCTTAACTTGCCTGTGATGAAATCGATTGTAAGCAGTTTGCAAAGGGCAGAGCTCTTGAGGAATATCATGCCATGTCGCACCCGTACATAGCTTCCATAAAATAGCTTCTATGATATTTTTACTGTTTTTTTGAGCAGTAATAACCATGTAATCTTATAGTATCTTGAATTTGCTACTAAATATTATCGGCAAGAAGAGTACGGGCAATTGAAAAATATAGAAATGAAAAGAGCTTAAAGGAGAATTTATGGCACCCACGGAATAAGATTAACTTTCAATACGATATTGGAAGGTATTTTTAACATTCGACACACTGGTCGGTTTGCCATCGACGAGACGAGGCTGATATTTAAAAGTGAGAGCAGCCTGAATCGAAGGTCGTACAAACATCGGATGGCAGTCGCCTTGTGCCTTTGGATTTTCTACCCGTCCTTTTTCGTTCACGCTATACACCACCGTACAATCCCCCTCTAGCTGACGATCCAAAGCTTGTTCAGGATAAGCTGGTGCTATTTTTGTAACAGGTTGATAATTTTTAACATCAAATGATTCAGGATGAGTTTGTGCTTTAGGTTCTACTGATTTCTGGGTCTTCGTCTGAGTTGGTATATCCGCTTGAGACTGCGTATCTACTGTTTTCTGAGATTCCGCTACTGCCGTTTGCTTTTCCGTCACGACTTGCTGTGTCGGTTTAGACGCTGTAGGTACAATTTTGTTGCTCTGTGACTCTACAAACTTCTTGGTGGTTTTCGGTTGGACTTCAGTAGGTTTCTCAAGCTGTTTCTTGACAGGCTCATGTAAGGGTTTTTCTTCGACTATCGGCTCAGGCTTTTTAGGTTCAGGTTGTTGTTTGGCTGGAGGGGGTATTTGCACAAATTGTAATTGAATGGTTTTCGGCTTGGGTTCCGCCAATGTTTCATGCATCTCAACCGTACATAACCATGCAATTAGCGCAATATGCAATCCAGCCGTGACCGAAAGTGCTAGGCCTTGATCACGGATCCTAATTTTGGAAACGGTTGTCATCATGATTGTGGTTCCTCTGTCACTAGCCCCAAGTTCGTTACCCCACTTTTTTGCAAGGATGCTATGGCCTGTGCAACCAGTTGATAATCAGCATCCTGATCGGCACGTACATAAAACTGTAAGCTTTTATCTTTTTGAATAATCGGAACGAGCTTTTGTTGCATAGTGGCTAAATCAATGGCCTGATCCGTAACTTTCTCGGTATTCACTTCTGATCCAATATTCCAGTAATACTGGCCATTGGCTTGAATAGATAAGGTTACAATACGCTGCTGTTGTGACGCGGGCATGACATTGGCATCCACTTTAGGCAAATCAATTTGAATGCCTTGCGTCAACATTGGTGCAGTCACCATAAAAATTACCAACAACACCAACATGACATCAATATAAGGAACCACATTCATTTCAGCATTGGGTTTTAATTTTTGAGGACGCTTAATCATGGTTCTTGCTCCTTAACGCGAAGTGCGCTCAGTGTGCCCCAACAAACGATAAATACGCGTTTGCAACTCATTGGCAAAACCGTAATAACGACTGGAAAGCTTGTCAGCACGTGCCGAAAAGCGGTTATACGCCACGACCGCAGGAATAGCGGCAAATAAACCAATAGCTGTCGCAATCAGCGCTTCTGCAATCCCTGGTGCAACTGTATTGAGGGTTGCCTGTTCAACGGCAGACAGTCCAATAAACGCATTCATAATGCCCCAGACCGTTCCAAATAAGCCTATATAAGGGCTGACTGAACCGACTGTTGCGAGAAAGGTTAGATTCTGCTGAAGCTTTTCTTCTTCTTCACTAATACTACTGAGTAAACGACGTTCTACCCCATCAATCACATCACTTGTGGTGAGTTGCTCATCTTTGATCAATTGATGGTATTCATCCACCCCATGTTGAAAAATGCTGACAACGCCTTTTTGTTGTTCAGGCTGTTGGTAATCTTGCTGTAAAAGATTGAGATCTTTTTGCTGTCTAAAATTCTTTAAAAAACGGTTCCAAAGCTGCTCTTGTCCACGAAGTAACATGCCGTGACGCACGATTAAATACCAACTTACGACTGAGGATAAAACCAAAATCAACATCACTACTTTTACCAACACACTGGCATGGCTAATCAACATCCAAACTGACATTTGATCCATCGTTGCTTGCATAACGCACTCCAATTTTTTTACTGCATGGTGCAGTACATATATATTTTTAAAATGGGCTGTGATTCTTTAGCAGCCCATGTACTCACTCAGGTACTAAAGTACTAAAGAGTTATTTAGTCCAAATGCAGCGCTTGGGCGATTTTTTCCCAAGGCACATATTTAAAGTTCTGATTGGTTTCAGGCATACGTTTACGTCCATCTTGCACCACCAACATGCCTCGCTTCCATTTGCCACCAAAATTTAGGGAACTCACATCTAGTCCATCTGTTTCAGACACAGCGTCAATGCCTTTGTCGGTATTGATGCCGATACGAAATGCGCCAAGAACCGTGTAAGGTGCAGCAGCATCAAGCACCACAAAGCTGTCATTGCCTTGGCTTGAAACCACCAAATAACTTTGGTTTTTGCCGTGATAAAGTCCCATCCCCTCAATGTCATCATGCATCACCTCTCCTACACCTATCACCTGCTGCATAGGAAGCTGAGTTTTTGGGTTGAGATCTTTTACCCACACCGCGACATCTTCTTCACCCAAGAAAATACGCCCTGTGGCATCGTCTACGATACAGCCTTCAGGTTGAGTTTTCACTGAAAAACGTTGTACTTCTTCAGCCCGTAATTTTTGCTGTGCAGCCGTGATGTGGTATTGAACAAAAGTCCCATTTTTATCGTTGGGAATGGCATAAATTTCCCCTTGAGCGTCGCGGTACATGCAAATGCCATAAATATCATCCAATGTGGTTGTTAACTCGCCAAGCACAGAAACCTTGCCCGTTTTGGGTTGAATCGCAAAGAGATGCAGGCTGTTATGATCTCGGTTCGATGCCACCGCCAAATCGACTGTCTGATTGCCCCATTTAAAACCGTGGCGTACATCGACATTATTCAATCGCCCTACTGGCAAGTACTGCACAGTTTTGCCCTGTAAGTCGTTAACCTGTAGACCACCTTGTTTATCTGTCGCTAAAATACGGGACTGACTCGGCTGTGCAGCGTTATGCCAAATCGCAGGATCATCAGCCGCATCACCTGTACTTGGCACGCCCTCCGTCTGCACTTCTGCTGGAATAGTGATGATATTTTGGGCTTTGGTCTGGGTCTGAGTTTCCCATTCCACATCTGTCACTTTCACGGTTTTATCATCTAAAATCAGCAAGGATTTATCTGTTAAATTACCTTGAACACTCAAAGTCTCTGCTTCTTTCACCGTATCTAGTTGTAAAGGCGGCTGTGCTTTCCATTGCTTATCTTGCTTTTGATAACGATAAAGCAAAGGTTTTTCCGCATCGAGTACAGCGACATGATCATCTACAATCGCAATTGCAGAAGGTGAACCTTGAATCGAACCAAAGGGTTGCACGAGATCCACCGCCTGACGCACCATGTCTGCTTCGGAATGAGCTGGATATGCCCAAACGCCAACATTCGCTTCATTAATAAACAGCTCTGCTGTGGCATCATTCACTTTGCATACACTACTAGCAGGTGGAAAACTGAGACGGCGTACCAACTGTGGTTGACTCAAAGCCTTCTCATGCTGAGCCACCAACCATTGTTCACCAAGCCCCTCTTCGCCTACTAAAAAAGCAAAACTCAGCCCTTGAGCATCGGTATATAAGCAAACATCTTCAGACTTAAATGAACGCTTTGGAATAAAGCTGGGTTTGTCCCATGCTTTATTTTTTAAGTTCATGCTCATCAGTTGAATTTGCTGTTGTTGCAAATTTGACGCAGCAATCAATAAACGCTCCGAACCAATCCGATAATCAAAACGCCCAAACTGACCTTGAATTTGATGTAGTACATTTTGTTGATCATCTAAGATTTGTAGCCCTTTGTTTTTACTGCTCAACAGTGCGGCAACTTCAGGCCATGCACTCAAGCTTAACCATTGCACATCCTCAGTTTTTGCCCCATTCATGTCGACTTCACGTAATTGCAACTTCGCTGTTATAGGCTGATCTATTGGTATTTCAGCCGAGCTTAACGACTGGCTATTTTGCGGAGCTTGGGGCACGCTGTGCTGACTGCATGCGCTCAATAACAGCAAGCAACTGCTTAAAGCAGACAATTTAAAAGATGAAAATTTCATAGAGACACTCAAAATTGGGCAAGGAAACTCAGGTCTGCTTTTACTGAGCAAACCTGAGAACTAAATTTAATTCGACTTAAAAATGGGTGTAGGTCAGTGCAAGTTTGTATGCTGGGCCATATTCTTCATATTGAGCGTTATAAGCCTTAGAGCCTGCATAGTTGTAATAAGTTTCATCGGTGATGTTTTGCACATCAAACGTCAATTGTAAGTTTTTAGATAAATTCACATGACTACTGAAATCAAGGAAGATTTGGTCATCGGTATAAATGTCTTTTTCTGGCGTGTCGATATCACCTAATGCATACAAATAGTTCGATTTATAATTTGCTGAAAGTCGTACACCAAAGCGCTCATTTTCCCAACCAATCATGGCATTACCGACCACATCCGACTGGTTTGGTAAATGAATACGACGGCTCAGAAGTTCGCCATCTTTCATCGAATCAATATCCGCCTCTGACTTACTAAAGGTGGTATTTAAACCCAACAAGAACCCGTTCCATGGTGCTCCTAGATGGTCAAACTTTTGTGAGTAGGCAAACTCCATCCCGTACAGTTTTGCTTCATTACCATTTTTATAGGTTATAGCTTCATCAAAGTCAGCCCATTGCCCTGTTCCTGCAATATTGGTGTTATAAATAAAGTTATCGATATCTTTATAAAATGCGTAGAAACCCACCATACTGGCTTTGCCAAAATACTTTTCCACCCCCAAATCAAAGTTAGAAGATTCTAAAGGCTTTAACATTGGGTTACCAAACTCAGCTTCATCGCCATCGATATAAACACTTGGTGCACTTTGCGCAAAGTTTGGACGTACCACACTATTGGTCCAAGCGGCACGGAGGTAAGCGTTATCGGCCAATTGATAACGTAAATGTAGGCTTGGCAACCAATGATCATAGTCATTTTTATATTTAGTCGCAGTGATCACATCATCGTTGAACTCAAAACCACGTGCTTCAAAGTTGGTATTTTCATAACGTAAGCCTGCAATCACACGCAGTTGATCCAAATCAACGGTATTCATGACATAAGCCGCTTGTATGTCTTCATTCGACTTAAAGTCATTAATGATTGAACCGTCAGCAACCACATAATCATTTGGATTTAATCCACTGATTTTATCTTTAATAGCGTTTTTCTCTGTACACGACAAAAATAGATAACTCATTGAAATAATGTCATAATAATTGTTTTCTAACGACGAATACTATGACACATCTCAATGAGTT